>JAGXHD010000119.1 GCA_024636395.1 Sulfitobacter sp. | reverse complement strand
CTGCCCCGCTGCGCGGCGGCGGGGTTTCGTCAAAGACCTCGACCCTCCCGCCGACCAGATCGGCCCGGCCCGCCACCGCGCGGCCGACCGCCACCCAATCTGGTGCTGGAAGGCAATCAGCATCGATGAACATGAGGCGGCGCGCGCGCGTCTCGGCCACGCCGCGATTGCGTGCTGCTGCGGCGCCCTTTTCTGGCTCGACCACAAGGCGAATGCTGGGAAACTTGGCCTCGATACTGGCGGGTGGACGCGGCGAGTCATTGTCGACCACAAGGATCTCGCAGCCCGACAGATCGTTCTTCATCAGTGCCGATAGGCAGCGATCCAGACGTAGCTCGTCATTGTAATGCGGAATGATGATCGCGATGTCAGGCATGATCGCTTCCTGTCTGGCGAAGCCGCGAGCCGCCACTAATAATAGTCATACCCTTCGGAATCGCTGGTATAGCGGCATTTGTTTAGAACCATCCCCATCACGTTGGTCAGTTCTGCCACTTGTCGCTCAGCCTGATCGAGGCGTTTGATCGGGGTGTTTTCCGCAGCGGCGATGATGATCGCACAATCGACATTTTGCAGAAAAGCGATGTTATCGTCGCTCGCATTTAGCGGGGAGATATCGAAAAACACGAGATCCGGTGCGTAGTCCGTTTCGATCTCTCCGATCACGTCGCGGGCGCCGCGACTCATCAAAAGCTCCGATGGGTTGGAGGCGGCGCTGTTGTTGAGACCAAAGCCAACACGTTCTCCGAGACGCAGCCCGTGTTCGCTGAAGCGTACCCGGCGCTCCAGCACATCTGCCATGGAGTGATCGCTGGTTTGGCCCAGAACCTTGTGAAGTCTCGGGCGGCGTAGATCAAGATCAATGCACAGCACTCGCATATCCTGCTGCCGCCCAAAGCTGAACGCAAGATTGGCCAGCGTGGTAGTTTTACCGGTTCCTGCATCTGGCGAGACGATTGCGACCCGGCGCCAGCCGTTGGTTTGTGCCTGCTGGATGATCTTGGTGCGCAGAAGATCGTAGGGTGCGGCGTCGCGTCCTCTCTCGGCTGCAGCTACTCTGTTGCTGTGCAGCAGGGCGCGGTTGAACTTGAAGGGCGCGAGGGCATTCCAGGCTGCATCGACTGACGGCCGAGCGGCAGGTTGGGGTGCGTGCTGCGTCCGCGAGACATTATCTTCTTGGTGCTGTGCTCTGGCCTTGGCCAGAGCTTCCTGAATGCGTTCCATCTCAAGCGCTCCTGATATTTTTTCGGCGGGTCACCAGCGAACACCGATCTTGTTCATGGCTCGATCAGCCAGAAGGTCAAGCGGCAGATAATAAAGATGTACAGCATAGACAGCTATGGGAATTCCTAGAAGAATCACAAGATAGACGGTGACCCTGATAAGGCGTTTCCAGATGATTTCCGAGCGGCTGCGCATGTAAGGAATGCTCGTGAGGGGGCGAACGCCCATGCGCTTGATGATGTCTTCGGGCCGGCGGGCCGTCCGGTTGAGCAACTCGATCGCGAGGATGAGGGCGATGCCTGCAATGATACCGACTATGGTGCCACCCCCCGCGATCAGGATCCGGTTCGGTTTTGTGGGTTGGTTGGGCACGGCAGGAGGCTCGATGATCGATATGCGCTGGCCTTGAGACAGGCTTTCAATTCGCTCGCCCGTGCTGGCGCGCGCGAGGCGGTCCACAGCTGTGTTGTACTGCGCCTCGATATTGGCATAGCTGCGCGTCAGCTCGTCCAAGGTCACTGTGTTGGAGGGGGTCCGGGCCAGCGTCTCTCCCAACTGTTCCAGCCTTGCCGCGACCTCTTCGCGCGGCTCCTGCAACATGGAAATGCGCGTCTCAATTTCGCTCAATTGTAGATCGAGAGTAACCGACCCGCGAGTTGGAGCGGACGCATCCGGCTGCGACTTTGTTTGGGTCCGCGATGCGATCCGCTCTTCCAGTTGTGCGATCCTCGCTTCCAGCATCTTTACCCGTGGGCTTTCAGGGGCATAGACGGAGAGTGTTTCATCAAGTTGGCCCTGCATTTGCTGCAGACGCTGCTCATCAGGGGACAGGGACGCACCGGTATTGCCCTCAAGCTGGCCGGTCGCCTCAAATATCTGCACAAGCCGCTCGGCCTGATTTCTGAGCGACGTGACATCCCGGTCGATCTGGCGAATCTGTTCCTGCAAACTGGCCTGCTGATCGAGGCGGTATTCAAGGCTTTCGGGCAGAGCTTCGGAGTTCTTGGTCTTGAACTCGAGGATCCGGGCACTTTGTGTATCAAGGTTCTGACCGAGGCGGTCGACCTCCTGCTGAAAGAACTCCAACGTGTTGCCCGCCCGCGATGTGCGGAATTCAGCATTCTGCTGTTCGATCAGAGTCAGATATTCATTGAGAACTCCGGCGGCAATTTGCGGGGTGCGGGCTTCGAAGGTAACATTCATGATTGGAGTCGGATTCCTCCCCCCCGGCGTGCTAATGACAGTGCGAGCACGCATCGCCTCCACGATTGCGTCGGCGCTCATGCCTTGGATATTTTCGAACACATTTTGGCTGCGTGCCACATCCAGCATGTTGGCACGCGTCATCAGCCGCTGCTCAATGATTTCAAGCTGCTCAATCAGCCCGACCATGACAGTGGAACTGGCAAGCTCGGAGGGGATCTGCGGCCCTTCCAGAAGCAGGCGGGTCTGCGATTCATAGGCTGGGGGCAGAGTGAGCGCCGTGATGACAGAGACAGCAGAGATGATCACCGAGACGATCAGGAAGTAATGCAGACGCCTGAAGGCAATCGAGAAATAGTATTTCAGTTCGCTCATTTCTTGTCGCTTTCTTCCGATGCCAAGGAGGCCGCAAAATACAGCCCATCGTCGAGTACGCCTTGAAGGGTCTCTGCGGTCACTATGCTTTGCTCATTGCTCCACGCGCAGACCATTGCGATATCGCATAGCTGATTGACAAGCCGCGGTACTCCGCCAGTTTGCTCATGGACGACTTTGCAAGCACGAGCGGTAAATTCGTCACCCTGTCCACCGACACTTCGCAGCCGGTGCTGAATATAATGCGCCACCGTTTCTTCATCCATGGCCGGAATGTGAAAACTTGCCGCTACCCGCTGGGCCAACTGCTTCATCCTTGGGCTACGGATCACGTCGCGCAATTCCGGCTGCCCAATCAGGATTAGCTGGATCAGTTCGTCCTTGTTGGCATTGATATTGGTGAGCATGCGCAACTCTTCTAGCCCTTCCATCGACAGGTTCTGTGCCTCATCGAAGATCAGGACTACCCGGCGTTCCTGGGCATATTCCGAGATCAGGAAATCCTGCAGCTTTTGAAATTTCTGCACATATGATGCATCATTGGACACCTCGACGGACAGCGCGTTCAAAACCCACTGCAAAAGTTCTCCGCGGCCACCCTGCGCGTTGGAAATGAGGCCGACGGTGATCGAGGGAGCTATGTTCTTCAGCAGATGCTGAATCAGCGTTGTCTTGCCCGAGCCAATTTCACCGGTAACCACGGTTATGGGTGCGCGCGAGAAAATGCCGTAATCCAGAATCGTATAGGCGTTCCGGTGCGCCTTGGACCAATAGATGAAGGTCGGGTCTGGTAGCAGCGTGAACGGGCGCTCGGACAGGCCGAAGAAATCCGCGTAAAGGGCCTCTGGTCTCATGTGCATCCTTCAATTGGATTCTGCATCCTGACGCCTATTTCCTGACCCTGAATATATACTGGAGCTCAACCACCCGCCTTTGGACTGCGGTGCGACAGCCCAACCTTATCTGCCCGTTGCGGGTCCATCATTCAACAGATAATCCCGCAGTTTGCTGGCAAGAATAAGGAAATTTGAGGGACGCTTCAGGGCAGGAGCACCTTTGTAACGCGAATCATGCAACGGCGTCCAAGAACAGTTTTGCTCTTTGGTGGTAGTTGTCCCGAGAGCGATAACAATCTTTCAGGGCAGGCTCGTCCATCTGCGCTACGTCGGGCTGGAAAAAGGGGTTAAAATTCAGAGGGTTCCATAGAGTTAAGGAAGTATTTTTTCAAATTTCACCCAATTGTGTCTTGTTTTAGGCATTTTTGGGCTGTTCAACTGTCATCACTGAGGAAGTACGCTGCCTGCTGCTAATCAGCTGTTTTTAAAGAATATGGCATTGAGTCACGTTGGTTGGCTTCTTGTGCTTTTGTAAGATGTGGGGGCTCCTAGTGGCTTTTCGAGATCATTACGCGACAGGGGGCGAGAATATACGCCCCGAACTGGAGCATGGGCAGCGTTGGCGTGTCCTCTATCGCTACGGAGCGAAGCGGTGCCTTGATGTTGTCTTGGTGCTCCTGAGCCTACCGATTTCTCTCCCGCTCATTCTGGTCATGATGTGCATCGTCGCGCTTGACGGACGTAGCCCAATCTATTTTCAGAAACGCCTCGGGCGAGGTGGCCGGGTGTTCCATATGGTCAAGATTCGCACAATGGTGTCGGGAGCCGATGCACTCTTGGAGGATTACCTGTGCAATAACTCCGAAGCCCGGCGCGAATGGAATGAGACCCAGAAGCTGAAATGCGATCCGCGTATCACCGGGGCAGGCTTGTTCCTGCGCAAATCATCGCTCGACGAGCTTCCTCAACTTTGGAACGTGCTGATCGGGGATATGTCCATAGTCGGGCCTCGCCCAATGATGGTGGATCAGGAATCGCTCTACCCCGGCAAGGCCTATTTCGAATTGCGCCCCGGTATCACGGGACCTTGGCAGGTTTCTGACCGCAACGAAACGACCTTTGCCGATCGGGCGGGGTTTGACAGCCATTACCTTGCCTCTGTGTCGCTGTCGCAGGATTTCTTGATCCTCATGCGGACGGTTTTGGTAGTAATCCGCGGTACCGGATACTGATTATCCGCCATGAACGATAAAGAAAAGTCTCATTCCCTGTCTCAATATCTGATACATAGGATCGTGGTGGCTATGCCCGTAGTGTAGTTCATAGGGCGGATTGGCCGCGTTTAACGATGCAAGAGTGATAACATGATAAAACCGGCAATTCTGGCGCTTGCCACTGCAGGCCTGCTGTCTTTTTGCGACACGGCAGAAGATCGTGCGGAAAGACATCTACAATCCGGGCTTGAACTGCTGGAAGCGGGTGACATAGACCGGGCTTTGGTCGAATTCCGTAACGTCTTTAAACTGGATGGGCAGCACCGTGAAGCCCGCATGCAATACGCCGATGCCGAGCGTGCGCGAGGCAACACGCGGGAGGCCTTTGGTCAATACCTGCGTCTCGTCGAGCAATATCCCGACGATCTGCCGGGACAGCGCGCGCTGGCTGAGATAGCGGTGGAAGCCAATAACTGGGACGCAGCGCGGACCCATGCCGCTGCCGCAGCGGAACTGGCGCCTGATGATCCTGTTGTGCGCGCTGTGAACGCGGCGGTTGCGTATCGCGAGGGGCTAGTCGCGGATGACAACGTAGCCCTGCGCGATGCGGTGACCGAGGCCCAAACGCTGATCTCGGAAAACTCCGATCTTCTGGTCGCCCGGCGCGTTATCATCGACGATCTCGTGCGCCGGCAGGATTGGACCGATGCGCTGGCTGCTATCGATGCTGCCTTGGCCGAGGCGCCGGAGGCCCAGGATTTCTATATGCTGCGCCTGAGCGTGTTGAACCAGCTGGGTGAGACGGGAGAAATTCGCGCGCAACTGGAGGAGATGATCACGCTCTTTCCCGAGGATGAGACGGTGCCCGCGACCTTGGTGCGCTGGTACATGTCCCAAGGCGATACCGATGCCGCAGAAGCCTTTCTCAAACAGCGTTCGGAGGAAGAGCCGCGCGAGATCGGCGATATCATCGAGTATATCCGTTTCCTGGCCGAGGTGCGCGGGTTCAAAGCCGCCAGCGCCGAACTGGACCGAATCCTAGGAGGAGATCCGCCGGGCAGGGACCAACTGACCGCGTTACGGGCGGGCTTCCGCTTTGATCTAGGCGAGCGTGACGCGGCCATTGCCGAGATGGAAACGCTGATCGAGGAGACCGAGCCTTCAGACGAGCGGCGCAGCATCATGGTCATGCTGGCCCGGATGCTGGAGACGATGGATAACAAGGTCGGCGCGCGGGCATTGGTCGAGCAGGTACTGGAAGAGGATCCAAATCAAATCGACGCGATGAAGATGCGCGCCGCTTGGCTGATCGATAACGATCTGGCCGACGAGGCGATTGTGACATTACGCTCAGCCCTTGGGCAGGCGCCGAATGACGCACAGACAATGACACTGATGGCCCGGGCTCATGAGCGCGCTGGTAACCGCGATCTGATGGTGGACATGCTGTCCCGCGCGGTCGAGGCCTCGCGCAACGCGCCAGATGAATCACTGCGCTATGCGCGTCACCTGATCGCTGAGGAGAACCTGCGCAGCGCCGAGACCGTGCTAATCAATTCACTGCGGCTGTCTCCAGACAACGTATCGCTTTTGAGCGGGTTAGGCGAGGTCTACATGCTCGAACAGGATTGGCCGCGCCTGACGCAAATCATCGACACGCTCAAGCGCCTGGATGATCCCGCGGGGCTGCGCACGGTCAACGAGTTGACTGCGCGCCAGCTCGAGGCGCAGGGGCGCCAAGACGAACTCATGGGCTTCCTTGATACGCTGGCCGGCGAGGGTGCCAGCGGAATGGGTGCGGCAGCGACGATCGTTCGCACGCGCCTCTCAGAGGGCGACAATGAGGGGGCGCTTGAATATGCACGCCAGACCCTCAATTCCAATCCGGACGATATCAATGCGCGCTTCTTGTTAGCCTCCGTGCAGGCCGTGACCGGCGATATGGCGGAAGCCGAGGCTGCCGTACGAGCGCTGGCCTCCGAATACCCCGAGGATCCGCGGTTCTGGTTGGCACTCTACAATATCCATTCGGTGCAGGAAGATGCGGACGCCGCCCGCCAGGCCATCAGGGATGGACTCGATGTCTCGCCGGAGGATCTGCGATTGAACTGGGCGCTGGCCGGGATCCTGGAGCGCGAAGGTGAGACGCGGGCCGCGATCGAGATCTACGAGCGGCTCTATGCCGAGAACAGCAACAACCTGATCATCGCCAACAATCTGGCCAGCCTCTTGGCGACGGCCAAAGATGACGAGGAAAGCCTGGCCCGCGCGCATGAGATCGCGCGCCGCCTGCGCGACCGCGACGTTCCGGCCTTCCAGGATACCTATGGCTGGATCGCCTTCCGTCGCGGTGATCTCGACACAGCGATCGCGGCGCTCGAGCCGGCAGCGGCCGGCCTGCCAGACGATCCGCGCGTGCAGTATCACTTGGCCCGGACCTATGCCGAGCTCGATCGCGACGCCGACGCGCTGGCACAGTTCCGCAAGGTGGCCGAGGCAGCGAAAGACGGTCCCGCGCTCGAGTTCATGGACGAGGTCGTGGAAGAGATCGAACGGCTGTCTGCACCCGCCCAGTAGGAGTTTTGCTGACTGCGAAAAACTCGAGAGCCTGACGACAAAAGGTCTTCGAAGCGCTACAAATCTGCCGCAACTTCAATATTTCTTGACGTAGCGTATTTTTCCCATACTGCGAATGGCGTAGGGTGCACACAAAATCATGAACGGGACAGAGGCACGAAATGATCAGATTTTTCATAGCGATCTTTTTACTGATCGGATCGGCGGGTGCTTCCTTGGCGCAGGATGCCTACAGCATCAAGCCGGGTGACACCCTGCAGGTCGAAGTTCTTGAGGATCCGAACCTGAATCGGAATGTGTTGGTGCTACCGGACGGCTCGATCAACTTCCCTATGGCCGGAACGGTCCGGGCGGGCGGTCGCAGTGTCGATACGGTCGCTCAGACCCTCTCGCAGGAGATGGCGGGCAATTTCGCCGTAGCGCCGACGGTGGCAGTGTCGGTCTCTGCCCTGGCTCCAAGGGCTCCGGCCCGCGCCCCGACCGGGCCCGATTTGATGAATGTCTATATTATGGGTGAAGCTAATTCGCCTGGGCGCAAGGAAATCCTGCCTGGCACTACGCTGATCCAGTTCCTGGCCGAGGCGGGTGGGCTGTCGCGCTTTGCCGCCGAGAAGCGAATTCAGCTGCGCCGCGTCGATCCGGCGACCAAGCAAGAGACCGTTTATCGCTTCAATTACCGCACCATGGGAGGAGCAGACAGCATTCGGGCGAGCACCGTACTCGCCCCGGGCGATGTGGTGGTCATCCCCGAGCGTCGTCTGTTTGAATAAGGGCGGGTCGTGAGACGCTCACATCTCCTGATGGGCGCCGGATGTCTGACCGGATCTCTCGCGCTATTCACCATCGGCGCGGGATTTGCCCTGGCCCAGCAGGGTGTCAGGTCCTCTGACGCCTATCCTTCGGGCGTGGATCCGCTTGAGCCCGGGTTTGTGGACACCGGGCTTGTGAATTCCGGCGAGACGGTAACCCCCGTGGCTGACCCTGTGCAAGACCCCGTGCCGCCTGTCCGCGGCAGCACGGGCCGGGCGCGTGCGGATGGCGGTCTCACCGAAGGCGGGCCTGTTCTGACCTTCGGGATTAGCTCTACGCTGAGCGCGACAGACAATTACAGCCTGCGCCCGAACAATGGCGACAGTGCCGAGCTCTTCGATACCGAGCTGTCCTTCGGCTACGTAAATCGCCGGGCTATCGACGAGCTGCGTTTCGACCTAAGTGGTGTGTTACGCGCGATCGACCCGCCGGGCGCAAGCAGTCGCAGCTTCGACAACCAGCGCGCGCGGTTCGGCTATGACCGACAAGGGGTAAACAGTACCTTCGGCTTTGGTCTGGACTACGATTTCTCATCGGTGGATGCGATCGACCCGTTCGAGGATGATCGCTTCTTCGAGGAAGATCCGCTGGACGAGACCGACCTGACTCAGGACCGGGGGGATCGTCAGCAGATCGGGGCGCGCTTCTCCTACGAGACGGGGCTCAGTGATCCGCTCGGATTCATCCTGTCAGGGCGCTACCGCGAGCGAAGCTATTCGGGCACTACCGACCCAGATCTGTTCGATACCGATCTCTACAGCCTCAGCGGCACTACGCGGCTGAACCTCAGTCCCGTCACCGAGACGCGGCTGGTCCTGCGCTACGAGGATTACACCGCCGATGATGCGGCGCTGACCAACCGGCGCACGACCAGCGCCAGCTTGGGCCTGACCCATGCGCTTTCGAGCACCGACACCTTCGATGTCTCGATCGGGGTTCAGAATATCGAGACAGACGAGACTATTCTCGGTACCCGTCGCTCGGATACCGAAGACGGTGTAATCGGCAGCATCGGGCTGACGCGCGAGCTTGCGACCGGCTCAATCGGCACGACATTCGACCTGAACAACAGCGTCAACGGCCAGTCAGCGACATGGCTGGCCAATCGCGCCTGGCTCCTGCCGCGTGGCTCGGTTGAGCTCAGCCTCGGGGTGACCAGCGATGTCGATGACACGATCCGCCCGGTGGGCAGCGTGGATTTCACCCATCAAATGCTGCGCAGCACCTTCAGCGCCTCGCTCTCGCGGCAGGTGGCCACCAGCAGCCAGTCGAACGAGTTGCGCACGACCCAAGCGTCGCTGGGCTACGGTTATGAAATCAATTCGCTGTCATCCGTGAATTTCACGGCCAATTACGCCGAGGTCGAGCGGCTCGGCGGTGCCATCGCGGACGACACCACCCGCACCAACCTGCGCGCGACCTATTCGCGTGCGCTGACGCCTGACTGGCAACTGTCGTCGGGCTATGAGTACCGGGTGCGTGATGAGACCGGCGTGAGCACGGCCACCTCCAACCGGGTGTTCCTGACGCTGCAGCGAGACTTCACCATTCGCCCGTGAGGGCTGCGCCAACGGATCCGTCGCCACTATATGCGTTTGGAAAACAGAGTGTTCAGTCAGCCGGGCCGCGGTGATAACGCCCTTTTTGAATCGCACATACCCCGCTTTTACGGTAGAAATTCTAAAATGGTGAGTATGCTTGGGCGACGTTCGGACCCAGCCACAGGCAAGCAGTGTGAGTGAAGAGGACGTGACGACATGTCGGTGACGGATCAATCGAGCTCCAGCGTTCTAACCCGCCCACTCAACCTCGCGGGGCTGTTGTGGTTCACGCTGCTTCTGGCGGGCTCGATCCCGATCTTCTGGATTGGGTTCGTCTCTTTGGCCAAGGCTTGGTCGACCGCTGAATACAGCCATGGGCCGCTCATTCCGCTGATCTCGCTCTACCTCTTCCTGCGCGAACTGCGCAGCCTGCCGCCCCCAAAAGCTGTTGTGCAAGACCGCGCACCCGGGCTCGTCGTCATCACGCTCGCGTTGTTGTTGGCAATTGCGGGCAACCTGACCCGCATCCCTGATATTGTCACCTATGCCTTCATCATCTGGGTCGGCGGTGTGGTCCTTACTATCTTCGGCTGGGAGCGCGGTAAGCTGCACCAGTTGGGTGTGGTTCACTTGATCTTCATGCTGCCGCTGCCGCAATTCATCTATCTCAAGCTGACCATCGTGCTCCAGACCATCTCGTCCGAGATCGGTGTGTGGTTCGTAGCCATGATGGGGGTGCCCGTCTATCTCGAAGGCAACGTCATCGATCTGGGCGTCTACAAGTTGCAGGTTGCTGAAGCCTGTTCGGGGCTTCGCTATCTTTTCCCGATCCTCAGCTTTTCCTACCTTTTCGCCATCCTCTATCGCGGTCCACTCTGGCACAAGGCCGTGCTGCTGCTCGCCGCGGCGCCGCTGACGGTGCTAATGAACTCCTTCCGTATCGGGGTGATCGGCGTATTGGTTAACAGCTATGGGATTGAACATGCGGAAGGCTTCCTGCATTTCTTTGAAGGTTGGATTATCTTCGGCGCCTGTATCGCTATCCTCTTTATCATGGCCATTGCGCTACAGCGACTAACGTCTGATCCCAAACCCCTGTCGGAGGCGATCGACCTCGACACTGCGGGCTTTCTACCGATTGCTGGGCGCATCTTCGGCATCCGTGCCTCGCGCGGGCTGATTGCGGCGGCAGTGCTGACGCTAGCTGTCTCGGCCGGATGGGCGCTACAGCAGGGCAAAGAGCCAGTAGCGGTGGACCGTGATCCCTTCTCGCTCTATCCGCGCCAGGTGGGCGAATGGTCGGGCACCTTCTCAATGCTGGATTCGGATATCGAACAGGTCTTGGGAGCTAGTGACTATCTTTCCGCCTTCTACCGCCACCCCGAGGAGACCGCCCCGGTTGAGCTATTCATGGCTTTCTATAACAAGCAGACGGAAGGTTCGGGTATTCATTCCCCCGAGGTCTGCCTGCCGGTCGGAGGCTGGGAGATCTACAGCTTCGAAGCTGTCCCGGTGGACATGGAAGGCACCGGCTACGGCACCTTCGAGGTGAACCGCGCAGTAATCCAGAGGGGGCTATCGGAGCAGCTGGTCTATTACTGGTTCGAACAGCGCGGCAAGCGCATGACCAACGATTTCAAGGCCAAGATGAGCGTGGTTTATGACAGTCTGACGATCGACCGCACCGACGGCGCTATCGTACGCTACATTACTCCCATTCTGAAGGACGAGCCTGAAGGCACTGCCGACGCGCGGTTGCAACGCTTGATGCGCGAGACGCTGCCGAAGCTGCCGAGGTTTGTGCCGGAGTGAGGGGCATTATACACCCCTTTTATAGCCCTTCAGCATAGTTCTTCCCCTGTCATCGCCTGTGGGTCGCCCTGGGGACGCTCGGTCAGGACGGTGAGTAGTTCACGGGTAGTTTGGTCATTGCCGAGTGACATTTCCGCCAGGGCGAGGTGCAGGCCGATATCAGGGATTTCTCAGTCGACGATCTGAAAGGAGCAACGCATATAGGTGATGCTGGCGGCAGGCGAAATGCTGATCAGCCGTTCAATGGCGGCGAGCGTTGTTTCGGCTTTATCTATCTCGCGGCTCCGTGAGGCAATTGGTGATACCCCGCAAAAGCCAAAAACGCCAAATACGGCAGGTGAACCTGGCAGCCGGGATATCTGCGGACAAGGCTTTACACGAAGCCGAGACGAAGCGCGATGGTGTCAAGAGAACCGAGGAGTTCTTGGGTTCGATCACGGAGACGAAAATGGGCGGCCATTTAAGCCGCCCCTTCCGCGTCGCTTTTGGCAAAAAATTAAGAGTTTACCTTCTTGCGGCGCTTCATTGCAGCGAGACCACCAATACCGGCGAGTAGCATCCAGCCGGCAGCCGGAAGCGGAATGGGGTTGGTGGGATCACCTGGGCCGGTGCCCGGAGGAACAGAGATGATGCCGCTCAGCGTGACCCTGAGCTTCGTAGTCATCGTGTCAATGCAGCAGTTGGTCCCAGTAAAGAAGTCCCAAGTTCCGTTCCCCAGTGTCAGGGGAGCAGAGTAGAGCCAATCATTGTAGGCGCTGCTACCATTGTGGTTGCCTGGATCGATGGCATGTCCGGTCAGAGTGCTGCTGCCAAGACCAGTTGCGCCAAAGCTTGAGGCAGTTTCATCGACATCATTGAAGACACCAATCCACTGTGTGCGAAACAATTCGGCACCGCTACTGGTATCGAAAATGCCAAGGCCACCATTGGCTGTAGATGGCGTGGACTGATTGCCATGCCAGTGCTCGCCGAACATGGTGATAGTGCCGTTGCCGTTGTCGAGCCATCCGAGGCCGACGGTGTGAGCAGAAGCGCCTGTCGCTATAAGCGTGGCCGCGATCGCGGCCACGGCGGGCAGCGAAGTTGTGAGGATGCGAGCCATAAATCCGCCCGCATGGCTTTGTTTACCTAAGGTCAATTTCATCACAGATTTCCCCCATAATTATAAAAAACTAGCCATTCCTAAAAGGAGCGACTCATGAACTCTCTGCCAAGTTACCACGATTTTCTAAAAAAATTAATCTTTTTGTGTTTGCATGTTGACACTTGGAATTTTTGGAGTGACAGACCGCTGTCTTCCAAGCCGCTTTTAGACTGAACACAGCGCATTGCAGGATGTCGCGTGCTTGAGTTTCCTGCAGCGCTGGCG
>JAGXHD010000118.1 GCA_024636395.1 Sulfitobacter sp. | reverse complement strand
GCAAGGATCGTCACCTCCTCGCGGGTCAGATCGCCCTCGGCCTCCATGACACCCGCCACGCGCAGCATGTGCTGCATGATGCCTTTGAATTTGGCGAAGTACCGGCGGCTGGCAAAGGTGTCCTTGAGATCGTAGTGGTCGGCGGCGGGATTACTCATATTGGGTTATCGGATTGATCGCATCGACAATACCCAAAAGCACTCCCAGAGCAAATGTTGCGAAAAATAACCTGAATAATCTCCGAATTGCATAACGACCCTCCAGTGTGTCCAAGGCATACCACATACCCCACATCTTGCCGGGTTTGCCGTATTTGGAGAGAACCACAAAAGAATAGCAGAATGTGCCGGTGAATAGGACAAGGACACCGCCGCCTAAAACAATTTCGATAAATTCAATCACCATAGGCATTGCTGTCGTGCTTCTCGACGATCTTCGCAAACCGACGCGCGAACCGCTCGTCTGCCTTTGCCTTCTGCTCCAGCACGTCGCGGGCGAAGACCATGTGATCCTCGTGCTTTTCCATCATCTCGGCCATACGCGCGTTGGTGGCAGCCCCGATGCCGGCCATGGCCGATTGCGCCTCCTGGTCCGTCTTGACGCCGATCTCGTTGATGCGGTGGGCGACGTCCTGCTGCTGCGCAGTTTTCAGCGATTTGGTCAGAGCGTCATAAAGCACGACGCGCTGCTTGGTGTCGGTCTGGAGCTTGTTGATCAGCACCATTTGGGTCGCCGCCTGATTTTGCAGGCTATCCACCCAGGTCTTGCCCTTGTCGATGTACCGCTCCAGCGTCTGGCTCTTGGCGAGCTTGACCTGCTCCTCCTGCACCATCGCATTATAGCGTCCGTTCGCCGCCGCCAGCTTGGACTCCAATGCCGTGCGCTTGGCGGCATCCGTCTCGGAGGCAATGGCATTCTCCAGCGTGATGATCTCGGGGTCCATGTCGGCGATGTCGCGGCGCAGCGCCTCCAGCTCGGCCACAGTCGTCTCCCGGTCGGTGAGCGTGTCGGTCAGGTTGGATTCGACCTTGGTTTTCTGCTCTTCCAGCACGGCCAGCTGCCCTTCGAGAAGCTGCACGATGGTGTCTGATTTTGCGATCAGATCCTGCAATTTATCGTAGATCGAAGCGCTGCGCACCCGCTCCTGCCGCATGCTGTCGGATTTGGCCGACGAGAAAATTCCGACGACACTTTCCCAGCCGGTTTTGGAGCGCATTTCGTCAAAGTCGCGGCTGAAACCTGCGGTCACGTCATCAAGCCCCATGATCAGCTCGGCGATATTAGCGTTCATCACTTCCGTATGCGCATGCACATCCTCCAGCGAAGCGTTTTCGATGTCGATATCGGCGGCATCTCCCGCTTCCAGCTTGGCACGCGCGGTCTGGATCCTGCTGGTTAGCTCGGCGATTTTGTCCTGTGCCTGCGCGACCTGCGCCTGGGATTCGCGCACCTGCGCATCAAGGTTGGCCATGTAACACTCCGTGTTTGTCACAGTATCGATATAGGCAATGTAAAATATATTTACATCCCGGCAAAGAGCCCTGAGGCAGCTTTGCAAATCAAACCTGCGAAGGGAAGCAATTTGGATCGCTACTTCAGGCCGAGCAACGCCTTGATCATCGGGCCATCAGGATCAGTGAGGCCATCGATAACGTCGAAATGATGCTTCCCCTCCTCCACAACGCGGCGCGCGCCCCAGGTGCGGGCCAATTGTTCAGCCTGCTCCAGAAAAGCGGGGCGCTCGTCCGCGCCGACCCAGACCGTCACATCGAGGCCGTGGGGCGGCTGCATGTTCGTCGGGCTTTCGGCCTGGGCCTCCGCTGCATCGATGCGCAGTATTTCGTTCATGTCCGTGTCCATCAGCGGCTCCAGATCGGCCACGGGCGAAATCGGTACGATCTGCTTGATCCGCTCGCGGATCTCGGAGGGCAGGATGAGCGGATCTGTCATCCGGCAGACCAGATGCCCGCCCGCAGAATGGCCGACAAGGGCGATGGGCCCGCCAAACGTGCGGTCCGCAATCTTGGTCACCGCCGCGGCGATCTGGCGGGTGATGTCGCCGATGCGCACATCAGGGCACAGATCGTAGCTCGGCATCGCCACGGCCCAGCCCCGCGCCAGCGCACCGGCGCCCAGATGCGACCACATGCTGGCATCGAACGCCTTCCAGTATCCGCCGTGCACGAAAATCACCGTGCCGCGCGATACACCCTCGGGCTGGAAGAAATCGAACACCTGACGCTTGGACGGTCCATATGACACCCCTGTCTGCGCACGCGCACCAAGCGCATCGCGGAACGCCTGCGCCTCGCTTTTCCAGCGGGGAGGATAGGCATCTGCGCCTTCAATATAAGCTCCGTTGGCGTAGGCATCATCCAGCTTCATCAGGCGGATCCTTTCAATGTGAACTGGACAATCATAGCCAGAGTTGGTTTGGGTTCCCAGACGAATTCAAGGAGACTGCAAAATGACTGCTTCCACAACCAATCTCAAATCCATGCTCAAAGATCCCAGCCTGTTGGAAACGCGTGCCTATATCGGCGGCAAATGGGTCGAGGGCGAGGACGGCACATTCGACGTCCTGAACCCGGCGCGCGGTGATGTTGTGGCCAAAGTCGCAAATTTGAGCCGCGCGCAGGTCGCAGGGGCCATCGCACAGGCCGAAGCCGCCCAGAAGGAATGGGCCAAATGGACCGGCAAGGAGCGCGCGGCCGTGATGCGCAAATGGTTCGATCTGATGATGGAAAATCAGGATGATCTGGGCGCCATCCTGACCGCCGAGCAGGGCAAGCCGCTGGCGGAAGCCAAAGGTGAGGTCGCCTACGGTGCATCGTTCATCGAGTTTTTCGGCGAAGAGGCCAAGCGCGTCTATGGCGAGACCATTCCGGGCCACCAGCGCGACAAGCGCATCACCGTGATCAAGCAGCCTATTGGCGTCGCCGCGTCCATCACGCCGTGGAATTTTCCCAATGCGATGATCACCCGCAAGGCTGCACCCGCACTGGCCGCCGGCTGTGCCTTCGTTGCGCGCCCCGCCACCGAAACACCACTGAGCGCGATCGTCATGGGCGTTTTGGCCGAGCGCGCAGGCATTCCTGCGGGTGTCTTCAATGTCGTGCCGACGAAATCCTCCTCCGAGGCGGGCAAGGAATTCTGCGAAAACCCCGCAGTGCGCAAGCTCACCTTTACCGGCTCCACCGAAGTCGGGCGCATCCTGATGAAGCAGGCCGCCGATCAGGTCATGAAATGTTCGATGGAACTGGGCGGCAACGCCCCCTTCATCGTGTTCGACGATGCCGATCTGGATGCGGCTGTCGAGGGCGCGATCCTGTGCAAGTTCCGCAACAACGGCCAGACCTGTGTCTGCGCCAACCGGATCTACGTACAGGCCGGCGTGTATGACGCTTTCGCCGCCAAGCTCAAAGTCGCTGTCGGCAAGCTGAAGGTCGGCGATGGGTTTGCGGAAGGCGTCACGCTTGGGCCGCTGATCAATCCCGCCGCAGGCGAGAAGGTCAAGGAGCACATTGACGATGCACTCTCCAAAGGTGCCACGATCCTGCTGGGTGAAAACGGGGCGATGGACGGAAACTTCCTGCCACCCACGATCATGACAGGCGTGACGCAGGATATGATGGTTGCGCAGGAGGAAACCTTCGGCCCCCTCGCCCCGCTGTTCAAGTTCGACACCGAGGACGACGTGATCGCAATGGCGAACGATACGATCTTCGGTCTGGCGAGCTATTTCTATGCCAAGGATCTGAGCCGCGTCTATAAAGTCGCCGAGGCGCTGGAATACGGTATCGTAGGCGTGAACACCGGCCTGATCTCGACCGAGGTGGCCCCCTTCGGCGGCGTCAAGCAATCGGGTCTTGGCCGCGAAGGCAGCCATCACGGGATCGAGGATTATCTCGAGATGAAATATATCTGCATGAGCGTCTGACCTTCCTGAGTGCCGCCGGGGACTTCCTCCGGCGGCATCTTATGCGCCTAATCGGCAAACACCTGCGCCATTTGTGCGTCGAACCGATCCCATGACATGCTGGCCTTGTTGCCCGCATATCCATCGTAGTGCGACCGCCCCGTTTCATTGGGCAGGCCCGCCCAGATCTTGGCGAGGTTGTTCATGAAGGCGCGGCGAGGTAACGCTCCCTGCTTTGCCTCGTGATATCCCGCTTCCGCCAGCAATACATCCGCCAACCTGTCCTGTAATCCGGGCGTAAACCGCTGCTGGGGTGAGGCGTTGATCGTTTCCATGACGCGGCGCAACGTGGAGGGGATGAACTGGTAGCGGCCAATGGCGTGCGGCTGGCCGGGAGTGTCGTCGATCCATTTGTAAATCTCTGCCACTGTCATCTGCGTGGGCCTGCGCGGTGGCTTGATACGCGCGCCATGCTGCACCGCATCATAGCCCGATCTGCTTGATTCCGCCTGCTCGATGATCTGGCGGATGACGGTAACGGCGGGGCCCGACATACCGCCCGACCGCGCCCCATTCATCAGAACCCCGGTCGCGGCCATCACAGGCTCGACCCTCTCGATCTCAGCAAATAGACTGGTCCCCTGCCGCCCGATAAACAGGCTCGCCGGGGCCTGCAGGCTGGACCTCACCGCCCCCGCAGCAGGCACTGAGATCAACGCCGTGCGCGGTTTGCTCCCCGTCTCAAGAAGGGTGATCGCCCCTGCGTAAAGTGTCGTCGCCGTAAACAGCCCAAAAACCGCGCCGCCCATCCATGACCAGATGCTCATCCATTTCTCCTGTTCGGTGTCTCAGGACGACCATGACAGCGACAGGTTTATAATTTGTGAGGCTTCAAGCGTGGGCGTTAAAAACGCAAAAAGGCCCAGTGCAAGAACACCGGGCCTTGGATCACAGTGGGATCAGGATCAGTTCACCGATGCCGCGTCCACCACGTCCTTGTCGATGCTACGACGATCCGACGCGATCTGGATCTGGCGGGGTTTCAACGCATCCGGCACCTGCCGCTCCATCGTAATATGCAGCATACCATCCGCATGTGTGGCCCCGGTCACAATCACATGATCGGCCAGATGGAAGCGCCGCTCGAAGGCGCGGGTGGCGATGCCGCGGTGCAGGTAGGTCTTGCGCTCGTCCTCGTCGGCCTTGCGCGCCGATACGATCAGCGCCTTCTCGCGCACTTCCACACTCAGATCAGCCTCGGCAAACCCGGCGACAGCGATCGACACGCGGTAGGAATCGTCTTCGAGCTTCTCGATGTTGTAGGGTGGATAGGTCGGCTGTGCCGTCTCAGCGGTTAGCACACGGTCAAGCATATTGGCGATCTGGTCGAAGCCGACAGTGGAGCGGTAAAGCGGTGCAAAGTCAAAATTACGCATGTGTTCATCCTCATTTTCGAGCGATTGTCAGCGGACCTTCCACCATTGGACAGGCCCGCGTGGTTGAATGTCAGGACCCTGTTGCGGCATCCGGACATCGCTAATTTGGGGATCAATTTGCGGGTTTCAAGAGCCGCCCGGGCGGACGAATTTCGCGCCCGTTGTCGCGCGTGTGCCCACAGTCAGGCGGTTGAGGCGCGGCGGCGGCGGCGCACCTTCCGCGATCATCTGCGCCTTCAGATCGCGCACGAGCGCAGGCAACGCCATCCCCGTGGTACGCCGGACGCCGCCGATCTCGGCAAAGCCGGAAATGATGGATGCGATCCGGATCTGGGTGCCTTCGCGGCGAAATACGGGCGCACCGGAGGAACCGAAGGTCGTGTTGCAATCCATCACCATCACCCCCTGAAAACTGTCGAGCACAGCACAGGTCTGCTGAAGCGAGGGCAAGCTGTCGCGCCCGCGGCCGTAGGACACGACGCTGACCACCCCGCGGCTGAGCATCTCCGGCTCTAGGACAAAGGGGGAAATGATATGGGTGGCTACAGGCGTGTGCAAACGCAGCAGCGCCACATCATGGGCAATCCGGACTGCCAGATCCTTATCCTTGTAGTGGTAGGCATCGGGCCGCGTGATCTGGAGCACCTTGCGCTCCGCCTCCACGCGCCCCTCCCTGAAGCCCGCACGAAACACGAGATCCTGCGGCGGTAGCCGAACGCCTTGCGCGTCGAAGGTGCAGTGGGCAGCCGTCAGTACCAGATCGGGCGCGATCAGCGTCGCGGTGCAATATCCACCGCCGCTCATGTCGAGGCGGCCCACCGCTTTCCAAGGGGAGGCCTGCTCGATCCGTTTCAAACCGATCAGCGCACTCTCGGACCACGCGGGAGCGGCCCAGAGGAGGATCAGCGCGAGAAGACTACGGAGATACAAATTTTGCGCCCCCGACTGTTTTCTCCCCCACGCGGATACGCCGCTCCCCGGGTTTTTCACCCAGATAGATAAACCGGCCCGCCACAAGCTCGGCCTGCAATTCCGCCAATGGCTGGCCCAGCGCGGTGCCGAGCGAGACTTGCTCGCCGCGCACTTCAGCCTTGGCGGACACGACCGATACGATATGCGCCTCACCGTCCTCAAACACGAAAATAGGCGCACCGCTCGAGCCGAAATCGACGGAGCATGATGTCACCAGCACGCCGTTTTGGCGCGCGAGGACGGCACAGACCTCTTGCAGAGAGGGCGCCTCCGACCGGTCGAGTGCGTAGCTGACCACACCGACACGGTCCCCCGTACGCGGGCGCGCAGCGGTCTTGAACGGAATGATCGAGGTACTCCGGATCGGCTGCTCGAGCTCCAGTAGTGCCAGATCGTTGCGAACCCGCTCCGACGACGACGTCTCGTTGAATACGTATTTGGGATGGATCACCACGCGGGCCACATCGCGGTAAGCGCCCGCGCGTCCGTTGCGCCAGCCCGCGAGAAACTCGATATGCCCCTTGCCGATGCGTGCGCCGGTCTCGCTATCAAACATGCAATGCGCGGCGGTCAGCACCAGTTTAGGCGCGATCAGCGCCCCTGTGCAGAATCCCTTGCCATCGATATCGAGCCGCCCGACCGCTTCCCACGCCTTGGCTTCATCACCATTATCGAGCCGCTTGAGCCCTGCGTCCTGCGCCCATGCGCCGGAGGTGAGCAACAGGCCGAAAATGGTTAAAGCCACCCATCTGCGCACGTCGAAACCCCCGGTATTATTGCCTTAGATCTCTGCCCTAGCGGCGTGATAAGGCAAAATTAGGGCAGCCCCTCAACGCAGGCGCGGAATGGCATCTTTTTGTGGATGCCCATTGGATAATGCCGGCGGTTTCGGCCCACCCCAGGCCCAATCGAGCAACTCGACGGAATGCACGATCGGCACGGCAGAGCCGGAGCCGATCTGCATCATGCAGCCGATGTTTCCGGCGGCTATTACATCGGGGTTTTTCGCTTCCAACGTACGGACCTTACGCGCCTTGAGCTGTTGCGATATCTCCGGCTGCATCAGGTTATACGTCCCCGCCGAGCCACAGCACAGATGCGCGTCCGCAGGCTCCACAATGGTGAACCCCGCCTTTTTCAGCAGCGTCTTGGGATGTGTCTTGATCTTCTGGCCGTGCTGAAGCGAGCAGGCCGCATGATAGGCGACGACCATCCCCTCGGTGGGCCGGTCGTGCAGCGGCCGCGCGTCAGTTCCCGCGATCCAGTCTCGCGCAGGCTGCCATTCATTGCCCTGTGCATCGGTGCCCGTCAGTTCCATCACCACCTCGGACACGTCCCGCGCAATCCCCGCAACCCGCGCGGCATCCGCCGCCAGCGGCTCGTTGCGGAACATATGGCCGTAATCCTTGATCGTGGTGCCACAACCGGACGTGTTGATCACGATCGCATCGAGACCTCCATCATCCATCTCCCGCGCCCAGGCTTTGATGTTTTTGGCAGCAGTCGCATGGCTCTCGGTGGTCTTGCCCATGTGATGGGTCAGCGCGCCGCAGCAGCCCGCCCCTTCCGCCACGACCACTTCAGCGCCCAGACGGGTGAGCAGGCGGATGGTGGCATCGTTGATATCGGTGTTGAGCGCCTTTTGCGCACAGCCTGTCATCAGCGCCACGCGCATGCGTTTGGGCGCAGTCGGCGCAAAAGTTTGCGGATCGTCGTTCCGGCTTACAGGCGGGATCTCTTTAGGCGCCATCTCCAGCATCGCGCGCAGGCGGGCATCAGGCATGAAGCGCGCGAAGGGCCGCCCCAGCTTCGCTCCGAACAGCGCGATGCGAAAGCGCATTGGATAGGGCAGGATCTGCGCAAGCACCCAGCGCAATGCGCGGTCCGAAAAGGGGCGTTTGTAGTTCTGCTCGATGTAATCACGCGCGTGATCGACAAGGTGCATGTAGTGTACGCCGGAGGGGCAGGTTGTCATACAGGCCAGACAGCTCAGGCAGCGGTCGATATGCTTGACCGTTTTGGCATCGGGCACGCGCTCGTTCTCCAGCATATCCTTGATCAGATAAATCCGGCCACGCGGGCTGTCGAGCTCGTCGCCCAGCACCTGATATGTGGGGCAGGTCGCGGTGCAGAAGCCACAGTGCACACAGGCGCGCAGGATCTCGTTGGCCCGCGCGGTGCCAGGCTCCTTGAGCTGCTCATCGGTAAATGTCGTTTGCATAATTTCCCCTCAGCCGATCATCAGACTGGCACTGGCCAGCCCGAACCACGGTACAGT
>JAGXHD010000010.1 GCA_024636395.1 Sulfitobacter sp. | reverse complement strand
GTGCTTTGATAAGTGACTAAAAAAAGTACAAAATGCAAAAAAGGTGGCGAAGCCATACGGTGCCCTTGGTGCGAACCGTTTGAATGTCAGTCCAAAGGACGATGTCCATGCCAGTATGACTTACCAGGCAGCAACTCTGCCGATATGAAAACTGGTAGAGTTTCTTGTGTGGGAAGAGTGCGTGCTCGCATTTTAAGTGTTCGAATATCTTTGATTGCACGAGATGCAGGGACATATCCTCGTTCATAATTTTCCAGACCACCAATAATAGTTTGCACCAACACAAAGATTTCTTTGATCATATTTTGGAAGGGACGCATGGGGAGGCATCGCTGGCGTCGGGTAAAGCGCTGCCCTCAGATTACTGTTGAGACGCGTCAATCTTTGAAATTCCGTCAAGCGGAAGATCCAAACGCTATGCGGGGGTCGACCAGGGCTTGAAGCGGGTGTTCTTGTGTAAAAAAAGTTGCAGAATGGCTGGAGCACAGTCGCCCTTTAGTGGACGCTGCGATGCAGGCCAATACGGCAGGTTGCGCGAAGGCAGGCTTGCGATGCCTGCCCTCAGCCTCAGCCTCTACCGCGATAGGGCGGGACGCCTTGATCGGGGATCCAGACGCCCTTCGGCATCTCCCCGGTCTGCCAGAAAACGTCAATCGGGATGCCACCGCGCGGATACCAGTAGCCCCCGATCCGCAACCATTGCGGGTCCAGAAAATCGACGAGCCGCCGGGCGATTGAGATGGTACAATCTTCATGAAACGCGCCGTGGTTGCGAAACGCACCCAGATAAAGCTTGAGCGATTTGGACTCGACCAGATATGCGCCTGGCACATAATCAATCACCAGATGGGCAAAATCGGGCTGCCCCGTCATAGGGCACAGCGAGGTAAATTCTGGCGCTGTGAAGCGCACACAGAAGTTCACATCGGATTGCGGGTTCGAGACACGCTCGAGCGTCGCCGCTTCGGGGGAGGACGGCAGATCAGTTTGGCCGCCCAGCTGTTTAAGGTCGCTGTAGATCGTTTCCATTAGGGTCTCCTAAAATCCAAAAAGGGGTCACACCCCGCGTTTGTTTCCCCACAGCAAGATGTGCAGCTGCGGCAGGATCCGCGGCGCAAACCAGCTGTCGGCTATTGTTTTATCGACCAGCCAGAGGAGCTTGTCCGCCAAACGCTGAGGATCGACGGGTATATCTGGTGCGACTTCGGAATTGCCGGGTTGTAGATAGAGGGGCAAATCCGGAAATCTCCCGGCCGCCTCACGCGCCCATGCGTAATCGGTGTCGTCGAAGATCACGATTTTCATCACAGTGCTGCCCGCAGTGCTCCCGGCTTTCACGCAGCCCTCGAAGGCATCCCAATCCACAGTTTCCCCGCTTGAGGGGGGCTTGGGGCTGAGTACCAGAGTATCCAGTGCGCCAAACCATGGTCTTGCAATGGATCCTTGGGTTTCGCAGGCGAAGCGGTAACCTTGCGCATGACCGAGCGTGATCAGCTTGGTGAAATCCTGGATCGCAGGGTTCCCGCCGGACAAAGACACGGTGAGCGGGCTCCCTTTGGAGAGACGCTGCACTTCGCTCCAGACTGCATGCGTATCCATCGCGGCCCAGGTGTCGCGAAAGGCCGTATCGACCGCGTGAAGGCTATCACACCATGCGCAGCGATAGTCACAGCCGCCCGTGCGCACGAAGACTGTGGGCTCGCCGATCAACGCACCCTCGCCCTGGATGGTCGGGCCGAAGATTTCTGCGATGCGCAATGTACTCATGGCCGGTAGTGCGCCCATGTCTTTGGCGTCTCGCTGACCCTGACGGCGCTCGTTTCCGGCCAGCGCGCGGCGCACCACTCATAGAAATGACGGGCCAGATTCTCGCCCGTGGACGCCTCATCCATTACATCGTTCAGATGCCGATGGTCGAAGCTCTCGTCGATGTAGGTCTTGAGCGGTTTTAACTCTCCGTAGTCCCGCACGAAGCCATCAGCGTTGAGGTGATCGGCCTCCAGCTCGACGATCACGATATAGTTGTGGCCGTGCAGCCTTGCGCATTGGTGATCTTCGGGCAGATGCGACAGTTGGTGGGAGGCGGAAAAGTGGAATTCCTTGGTGATCCGGTACATCAGCCGAGCTCCTTTCGTGCAATCGCCTCGACCCAATACTCTGGGTCAGCGTAGGTTGTCGGGTCCGTTATGTCGGCCAAGTGAAAGGCTTCGCGGCGCTCCACGCAGGTTCCACAGCGCCCGCAATGATCTGTCCCGCCCTTGTAGCAAGACCACGTCTGGGCAAATGGCGTATTATAGCGCGCGCCTTCGGTGACGATGCAGGCTTTGGTCCGGTGGACAAAGGGCGTGTAGAGCGAGACTTCCGCGTAACCGTCGAGTGCGGCCTTCTGCATGGCTTCGAACGCTTCGGTAAAGGCCGGGCGGCAATCGGGATAGATGAAATGATCGCCGCCATGCACCGCAGTCGCGACCGCCTGATCCCCATTAGCGGCGGCAACGCCGAACGCCACCGCAAGCATGATCGCGTTCCGGTTCGGAACGACCGTGATGCGCATGCTTTCTTCGGCGTAATGCCCGTCGGGCACGTCTATATCATCGGTCAGGGCCGATCCGGTCAGGGCGGCGCCGATGCCGCGAAGATCGATGATATCGTGTGGCACGTTCAAATGCGCGGCACAGAGAGCTGCATAGTCCAGCTCCTTGCGGTGGCGTTGCCCGTAATCGAAAGATACGAGGCGGGTCAGCTGCCGTTCATTCGCAACGATATGCGCGAGTGAAACAGAATCGAGCCCGCCGGAGCAGATGACGATCGTCTTCATGTTAAAACCCTTGTTTTGTTATCCGGGTAGGCTGCGACCGGAGTGTGCTCTCTAGTTCGGATTTTATTCGGGGCCAAGAGGCTCGAGGAGTATTTTTGGGCAATATCCGGTGACAGCTCCTGAGTGCGACAAGATGAGACAGCGCAACGTCCTGATGGGCCAGCTCGGGTCCCCGCGTGCAAGAAGAGACAAGACAGTCGTGGAGCAGGAACAGCCGGATCTCCGAGTGCGGCATCTATGAATTGCGCGGACTGCGCTGTTACAAAACTTTATCAAAACCGACACAAAGGCGTTTCAAACCCTGTCTATGCCTCGCAGCAACTTAGGGGGCTAGATCATGCTGAAACTCGATAACGTCACGAAGTCATACGGCGAAAACACAGCGGTGCAGGCTGCAAGCTTTGTGATCGACAAACCGATGATGATCGGGATTATCGGCCGGTCGGGCGCGGGCAAATCAACGCTGCTGCGAATGCTGAACCGCCTCACCGATACGTCCTCCGGCGCGATCACCTTTCAGGGCAATGATATCACGCATCTGCGCGGTGCGGCAAAGCGCGCCTGGCAATCACAATGTGCAATGATCTTCCAGCAGTTCAATCTGGTGCCCCGCATGGATGTCGTGTCCAACGTGTTGCACGGCACACTCAACCGCTGCTCGACGTTTTCTACGATGTTCAACCTATACCCCGATGAGGACATCCACCGCGCCATTGATATTCTGGAGCGCCTCGGCATCGCACAGCACGCACCCAAGCGGGCAGAGGCGCTCTCTGGCGGGCAGCAGCAGCGGGTGGCGATTGCCAGTGCCCTGATGCAGGACCCCAAAATCATTCTGGCGGATGAGCCTATCGCCTCGCTGGACCCGATGAATGCGCAGGTGGTGATGCAATCGCTGCGCGATATCCACGAGCAGGATGGCCGGATGGTCATCGCGAACCTGCACACCCTCGATACCGCGCGGCGCTACTGTGACCGCGTGATCGGGATGCGCGACGGAGCCATCGTGTTCGATGGCACACCCGAAGAACTGACCACGCAAACCGCGCGGGACATTTACGGCGCCGATGACAGCTTCTCCGAAGCGACCACATCGACCCAAATCGAAGCACGCGACCCGAGGCTGGAAAAGCTGGCCCGGATTGCCGCGCAATAACCCCTGATTTTACCCTGCACGCCACAACGGGGTGCAAAACAGAAGAGAGACCACAGATGAAAAAGATCATCGCACTCGCGCTCATGAGCACTGCAATCTCTGGCGCAGCATTTGCGCAAGACACTGCCATCACGGAATTCCGCATCGGGATCCTGGGCGGCGAGAACGCACAAGACCGCATGAACAGCAACGAATGTCTGCGCAGCACAATCGAGGAAGCACTCGGCGTTCCCACCAAGATCTTCGCCCCCGCCGATTACAACGGCGTGATCCAGGGTCTGCTGGGCGGCTCGATCGATCTGTCGCTGATGGGGCCATCTTCGTATGCCGCGGTTTATATCGCCGATAAGGATGCGGTTTCGCCGATTTTGGTGAAGGTCAATTCCGATGGCTCAACTGGCTATTACTCTATCGGTTTTGCACGCATCGACAGCGGTGTCACCTCGCTGGAGGGCCTCAAAGACAAGGTTTTCGGCTTTGGTGATCCGAACTCCACATCCGGTTATCTGATCCCCGCGATCGAGATCCCGCAGACGACCGGGGCGACGATGGACAACGGCGACTACTTCGGCGAAGTAAAATTCACGGGTGGCCATGAGCAGACCATCGTCGCAGTCAACAATGGCGATGTGGATGCCGGCGTCACCTGGGCCGACGGTCAGGGTAACTGGGAAGACGGCTACAACTTCGGCGCGCTTCGCAAGGCCGTCGATGCGGGTCTGGTCGATATGAACGATCTTGTTGAAATCTGGCGCTCCAAGCTCATTCCCGGCGAGCCTGTGGTTTTGCGCAACGCTCTGCCCGACGATGTGCGCACGACAGTGACTGATATCATCGATAATCTCGGTGAAACCGATCCCGCGTGCGCGGAGGCCATCGCGGGCGGCGAGGTCAGTGGCTTTGATCCCATCACCCACGATGCCTACACGTCCATCGTGGCGGCGCGCCTGTCCCAATCGAATTGATTAAAGTAATTTCAGCATCAAAAGCTGGCCCCGTCACTTGTGGCGGGGCCGGTATTTTAGCATCGGGGATAATCAATGAGTGACACCGGACACTCGCAGGCAGCTGCGGCGCAAATGAGCAAAACCTATCTGGCGCAGATTAAAGCCAAACGGCTGATGAATTTCATCATGTTGGTGGTGTTTCTCGCGCTTTTCATGTCCGGCTTTGTTGTGGCGGAGGGTCGCAATGCGGGCGGTTTCTGGGAAGGGCTTGGAAATGTCTTTGATTTTCCTGCCGCCATGTTCGGCGAGGCTGTAGAGCGTGCGCATCTGATGCCGGGGTACCTTGCGACCTATTTTCCCTCGCTGATCGAGACCATCAACATCGCGGCCGCCTCTACACTGCTGGGTGCTTTGGTCGGGCTGGTGATCTCCTTGCTTGTGACCCGCGGTTTTGCGCCAGTACCTTGGCTGATCGGGCCGCTACGCCGTGTGCTCGATATCCTGCGCGCCGTGCCCGAGATTGTGATAGCGCTCGTGCTGATCTTTATGCTGGGCGGGGGGCCCGTGCCCGCGATGATCGCCATTGCGCTGCACACCGTCGGTGCGTTGGGAAAGCTGTTCTCCGAGGTCAACGAGAATGCTTCGCTTAAACCGGTGGAGGGATTGGAATCTGCCGGAGCGAACTGGACACAGCGGATGTGGCTGGGTGTAATCCCGCAGGTCGCGCCCAATTATTTGAGCTACGCGCTGCTGCGCTTCGAAATCAACATCCGGGCTTCCGCCATTCTCGGTTTCGTGGGCGCGGGCGGGATCGGCTATGATCTACGCAATACGATGAGCTGGGGCGTTGGCAAATACGACGAGGCCGCAGCAATCTTTATTCTGCTGTTCGGTACAATCGTGGTGGTGGACCAGTTATCGAGCATGCTGCGCAACAGATTGACTCACGGCAGCCCCAGCGCGGAGATAACCCTATGAACACCGCAACTCTTCAGATGCAGACCGTTGGACGCTTCAGGCTGAAAAAGCGTATGACGCTGGCGGTGCCTTTGGTCATCGTCGCTTATTTCGCCTATATCTTCATCGCTTTCGATATCGCCGGTCTGGGTGATCGAATTAGCCTCGATAATGCCCGCACCCTCGTCTCCGACAGCTACAGCTACAAAACGCACATCACACAGGACAACCGTGATGGGGTCATCACAATGTCGATCGAGGGAGAGCGCAAGGCGCAATACCCCGAGGGGATGATGCCCGATTGGGTGAGCGCGGGCGATGTCACGACCGTTGATCTGGGCACAGGGCATTTGATCACTTTGGGGCCGGAGATACGCTACGATATTCCGGGCTATGGCACCGTGACGGCGCAGCCCGACGAGACCGGAGTGAACGCGACATTTCCCCCCGGTGCGATGCCCGACTATATCAATGCGTCCAAAAATCGGGTGATGATCGCCACGGATGCGGGACGTCTTACGATCACAAGAAACCGCGCGGAGGTGTTCAAATACAGCATCGGATGGGAGATCTTCTTTTTTACGCTCGACAGTCCTTACTACGGGGTAGGCGCGGGAGAGTTGGTGTCGCGCGCGATCACGGGAGAGGCTGGAGCAATTGCAAATGCGTTCTGGACGAACACGATGTGGCGGCATGGCGACGTGTTTTGGGCGCTGCTCGAAACACTGCTGATGGCGTTTCTGGGCACATTCGGTGCGGCGATGATCGCACTGCCGCTGGCTTTTCTGGCGGCGCGAAACTTTACGCCACTGGGCGTGTTTCGCTTTGCAGCGCGGCGGGTGTTTGATTTCCTGCGCGGGGTGGACGGGCTGATCTGGACCATCGTGTTGAGCAGGGCATTCGGCCCTGGTCCTATGACCGGCGCGCTCGCGATCCTGCTGACCGATACCGGATCCTTCGGCAAACTTTTCTCAGAGGCGCTAGAGAATGTAGACGAAAAGCAGATCGAGGGGGTCGCCTCAACAGGCGCAAAGCCGCTGCAACGGTACCGTTTCGGCGTAATCCCGCAAATTACACCGGTTCTGCTAAGCCAAGTCCTGTATCATCTGGAATCAAACACAAGGTCCGCAACGATCATTGGGGCGATTACAGGGGGAGGGATCGGCTTGCTGCTTACACAGGCAATTGCGACGCAGAAGGACTGGGAAGAGGTAAGTTATTACATAGTGCTCATCATCCTGTTGGTTATCTTCATGGATACGCTCTCAGGATGGCTGCGCCGTAAGCTGATCAAGGGTGACGAGGGAGGCCACTGATGCCGCGCCTGTCCCAAGCGGAGCCCTTCATTCACCCCGACTGCGAGGTTAACGATGTGACTTACGGTGCGTTTGTCGAGATCGGCAAGGGCAGCCGCCTCGCACACAGCCACATCGGGGACTACTCCTATTGCGACCGTTACGCGGACATCGCCAATACGACCGTCGGCAAATTCTCCAACATCGCGGCCTTCGTGCGGATCGGGGCGACGGATCACCCGATGGAGAAGGCCAGCCTGCACCACTTTCACTACCGCTCGGCCGACTATTTTGAAGGTGCTAGCCATGACGCGGCATGGTTTGATCACCGGCGCACCCGGCGGACCGAGATCGGGCACGATACATGGCTGGGCCACGGCGCGCAGGTGCGGCCCGAGGTGACAATCGGGCACGGTGCGGTCGTCGCCGGCGGCGCGATCGTGACCAAGAATGTAGCCCCCTATATGATTGTCGGGGGCATACCGGCGGTCCCGCTGCGTCCGCGCTTTGCGCCTGACGTCGCGGAGCGGATGATGGACCTCGCCTGGTGGGATTGGCCGCACGCGCGGTTGCACGCTGCGTTGGAGGGTTTTCGCAGCCTCAGCGCGGAAGCCTTTCTGGAAAAATATGCCTGACCGGCGATCGCAACATCGCCGGGATTGCTGCCCCTACCGACGCGCGGGAGTGCCCTGTTGCCTTGGTGCTGCCGAGCACGCTCCGAGCGACCTCGCGGCAGGGTTTATGATCGCTCAGGGCTCCGAAAGCGTAAGCGTCACCTTGTCACCCGCAAACCACGTCCGGCCCACTTCGACGGGGATCCCGTCGAGGTCCACGTTGACGCCGATGGTGCGCAGAATCGGTGCAAGTTCGGCAATCTGGAGGTGGAGCGCTTGGGTTGCGGTGGCGAGCTTTGCATTCACCCGCGTGGAGGCGCGCGTATAGTCTGCCACTCCACAGGCTGTCAGCGCTGCGGTAACGGAGGGATCGGTGCCGAGGCGTTCGAGCAGGGCGGGGAACCTTGCGGCTGGAAAAACACTCCGAAACAGGGCGATGGGTCTGCCTTCGGCAAGCGATAATCCCTCATAGACATGCACTTGCTCGCCCTGCGGTATCTCCAGCGCTTCGGCTTCGGCCACATGCACCACGCGGGTTTCGCGCATCAACACCTTTTTGGTCGGAGTGCGCCCCGCGGCGGCCAAATTCTGATGGAAGCGCACGCGCCGCCCGATGGGATACTCGGTCGGGGTCATGGTCACGAATACGCCCGCGCCTCGCCGTGCGTGAACCAGCCCTTCGTCGGCAAGGGCGCCCAACGCGCGGCGCACGGTATGCCGGTTTACCCCAAAACGGGCGGCGAGCTTGGCCTCGGTCGGCAGCTTGTCACCCGCAGCGTAGAGGTGCTGCGCAATCTCATGGCGCAGGGTTGCGGCGATGGCTTCCCAGATGGGCGTAGCTCGGGTCATGTCATGAAAACTTCATACTTCGAGGGATTGGCAGGGCGCATGGCCTACACTATAATTTGTCTAGTTGTATATACAACTGAGAAAGGTGTCTAGATGAATATGATGGGTGATCCAAACGCTGCGCGTAAAGAATGGCTTGGGCTGTTGGCCAAATCGAAGGCGGCGGATCTCGCTCGGCTGTGGCAGGCATCCGGCGCGGAGCCGGAGCATAAGGTCCTGCGCGCACCCGAGATCGGCGGCGTCATGGTCCGCGGGCGTGCCGGCGCTGTCGGGGCCGCCTTCAATCTGGGAGAGATGACAGTCACCCGCGCGAGCGTAAAGCTCGGCTGTGGCGCTGTGGGGCATGGCTACGTTCAGGGGCGTGACAAGGCGCAGGCGCATTGCGCGGCGCTGGTGGATGCCCTGATGCAAACCGATGCGAGCGCGCGCGTTGAAGTGGCGGTGCTTGCGCCGCTACGCGAGGCGGCGGCGCAGGCAAAGGCTATCCGCGCGGCGAAGGCGGCGGCGACGAAGGTCGATTTCTTTACGATGGTACGGGGAGAGGATTGATGGAGGCGCATATTCTCGAAGGGGGCTTTGCCAACATACCGATCGATGCAGCCCATGCTTTTCGTGCCGTGATGACGGCCATGGCGCGGCCTGGAGAGATTTTCGAGATCTCGGGCGCGCAGCCTCCGGCGCCGCTCTCCGTTGCCGCCGGAGCAGTTGTGCTGACGCTGTGCGATCCCGAGACCCCGCTGTTTCTTGCCGGAGGCTTTGATACCCCCCAGATCCGTGATTGGGTCACTTTCCACACCGGCGCACCGTTTGTAGGCGCCGCCGATGCGATGTTTGCCATTGGCGTCTGGGAATCCATACCTTTCCCTGACCTCGCGCGCGGCACCTCCGAATACCCCGACCGCTCTGCGACGCTTATCGTCGAGATGGATGCCCTGACCAATACGGGGGCAGTGCTGGAAGGTCCGGGGATCAAAGACCAGAACTATTTGTCTTTGCCCGAGACTGCCTTGTTTCAGGAGAATGCACGGCTCTATCCTCTGGGGCTTGATTTTATATTCACCAACGGGGGCAACCTCGCGGCCTTGCCCCGTACGACGAGGGTTAGCTGATGTATGTGGCTGTAAAGGGTGGTGAGCGTGCGATCGATAACGCGCATGCATGGCTCGCCGAGGAGCGGCGCGGCGACAAGGCTGTCGCGGAGCTGGGTGTCGCACAAATCCGCGAGCAGCTCGCACTGGCGGTCAATCGTGTGATGGCAGAAGGCTCGCTTTTCGATCCCGATCTGGCGGCGCTGGCGATCAAGCAGGCGCGCGGAGATCTGATCGAAGCGATCTTCCTGATCCGGGCCTACCGAACCACGCTGCCGCGCTTCGGCGGCTCGACCCCGATCGAGACGGAGGCGATGGTGTGCGACAGGCGTGTGTCCGCCACGTTTAAGGATGCGCCTGGAGGGCAGGTGCTTGGCCCGACGTTCGACTACACGCACCGCCTGCTCGATTTCAAACTCGCTGCCGACGGTGAGGTTGCACCGGTTCAAACCGGCACGCCATACGAGGGGGCGACACCGCATATCATGTCGTTCCTTGATCGGGAGGATTTGATCCAGCGTGAGCCCGAAGGTGCTGATGTGCCTGCCGATCTGACCCGCATGCCGCTTGAGCTGCCCGCGAGCCGTGCGCTTCGCCTGCAATCGCTCACCCGTGGGGACGAGGGGTTCATTCTTGGATTGGCCTACTCGACCCAGCGCGGATACGCGCGCAATCACGCCTTCGTGGCCGAGCTGCGCATCGGTTCGGTGGCGGTGGAGATGGAGATCCCCGAGTTGGGGTTTGCCATCGAGATCGGTGAGATCACGGCGACGGAATGCGAAACGGTCAACCAGTTTCAGGGCTCCAAGACCCAGCCTCCTCAATTCACGCGGGGCTACGGGCTGGTGTTCGGGATGAGCGAGCGCAAGGCGATCTCGATGGCGTTGGTAGACCGCGCACTGCGCTGGAAGGAGCTTGGCGAGGATAACCTTGGTGCGCCCGCACAGGACGAGGAATTCGTACTTTATCACAGCGACAACATTCAGGCGACGGGGTTCCTCGAGCATATCAAGCTGCCTCACTACGTCGATTTCCAGTCAGAGTTGGAGCTGATCCGTAAGCTGCGGCGGGAGGCTCAAGTGCCGAAGGCGGCACAGGCAGAGAGTGCAGAAGCCTCCGGCGGGAACTTGAGTGGAAAAATGAAGGAGGGGGCGGTGACATGAGCGACTATAACTTTGCTTATCTGGACGAGCAAACAAAGCGGATGATCCGCCGCGCGATCCTGAAGGGGTTGGCGATCCCCGGCTATCAGGTGCCGTTTGCCAGCCGCGAGATGCCGATGCCCTATGGCTGGGGGACGGGGGGTGTGCAGGTCTCGGCTGCGGTACTGACGCCCGATGATACCTTCAAGGTCATTGATCAGGGCGCGGACGACACGACCAATGCGGTGTCGATCCGACGGTTTTTTCAAAAGACCGCCGGTGTGGCGGTAACTGAGGCGACTGCGGAGGCGAGCGTAATCCAGACACGCCATCGCATCCCCGAACAGGATTTGCGGTCGGATCAGATCCTTGTTTATCAGGTGCCGATCCCGGAGCCGCTGCGTTTTCTGGAGCCGTCGGAGGTGGAGACCCGCAAGATGCATGGGCTGGAGGAATACGGGTTGATGCATGTGAAGCTTTATGAGGATATCAGCCAGCACGGCGATATCGCGACGGCCTATGCCTATCCGGTGAAGGTCGAGGGGCGGTACATGATGGATCCCTCGCCGATCCCTAAGTTCGATAATCCGAAGCTTGAGATGGCGGGCATACAGCTTTTTGGCGCCGGGCGGGAGCAGCGGATTTATGCGTTGCCGCCGTATACGAAAGTCGTGAGCCTCGATTTTGAAGATTATCCCTTTCAGCCGACCAAGGCAGATCACGCCTGTGATCTTTGTGGGTCCGAGGTGAGTTATCTCGATGAGCTGATCGTGGATGATCAGGGCGGGCGAATGTTCATGTGCTCCGATACCGATTATTGCGCCACACGTCGCAGGCAGGGTCATGTAGGCACACAGGGTCTACCCCATAAGGAGGATGCGGCATGACCCCGCTTTTGCAGGTTGAGAACGTTGCCAAGTTTTATGGAGCACGGATTGGTTGCACCGACGTGTCGTTTAATCTGTATCCCGGTGAGGTGATGGGGGTTGTCGGCGAAAGCGGGTCTGGCAAATCGACCCTGCTCAATTGCCTTGCCGGTCATCTCGTGCCGGACCGAGGTGCCGTGCGGTTTGATACCCGCGCCGAAGGATTACGCGATACGATTACGATGTCTGAGCCGGAGCGCCGGATGCTGGGCCGTACCGACTGGGCCTTTGTGCACCAGCATGCCCGTGATGGGTTGCGGATGAATGTGAGTGCGGGCGGCAATGTGGGCGAGAGGCTGATGGCCGTGAACGCGCGCCATTATGGTAAAATTCGCGCGTCGGCGATTGATTGGCTGGGCCGGGTCGAGATCACGGAGGACTGGATCGATGACCGGCCTACGGCTTTTTCCGGCGGGATGCAGCAGCGGTTGCAAATCGCCCGCAATCTGGTGACGGGCCCGCGTCTTGTGTTCATGGACGAGCCCACTGGAGGCCTCGATGTTTCGGTGCAGGCGCGGTTGCTTGATTTGTTGCGTGGGTTGGTGCGCGAGATAGGCCTGAGCGCCATTATCGTGACCCATGATCTGGCCGTGGTGCGGCTGCTGGCGGACCGACTGATGGTGATGAAGGACGGCCATGTGATCGAGGCAGGTCTGACCGATCAGGTGCTGGACGACCCCCAGCACGCCTATACGCAGCTTCTTGTTTCCTCCGTCTTGCAGGTGTGAGCCCATGATTTCCATCGAGAACATCTCGAAATCCTTTGTACTCCACAATCAGGGCGGGGTAGAAATTCCAGTCATGCGGGGCGCCTCCCTGACTGTCGCGCCGGGAGAATGCATTGCGCTAACCGGCGCATCGGGCGCCGGGAAATCAACGCTAATGCGCATGATCTATGGCAATTACCTAACGGCATCGGGTCGGATCATGATCGGTGGTCTGGATGTGGCCCGTGCCGCCCGCGCGAGATTATCGCGCTGCGCCGCAATACGCTGGGCTATGTCAGCCAGTTTCTGCGGGTTGTTCCGCGCGTCTCGACGCTCGATGTTGTGTCGGAGCCGTTGCTGACGACGGGCACGCCGTGTACGCAAGCTCTCGAGACGGCTCAGGAGTTGCTCGCCCGGCTCAACATTTCCGAGCGCCTCTGGTCGCTGAGCCCCACCACCTTTTCGGGCGGTGAGCAGCAGCGCGTGAATATCGCGCGCGGGTTTGCCTATCCTTATCCTGCGCTCCTGCTGGATGAGCCAACCGCGAGCCTTGACCCGAAGAACCGCGCGATAGTGCTTGCGATGATCACGGAGGCAAAGGCGCGCGGCGCAGCGATCATCGGCATTTTTCACGATGCTGCCGCGAGAGATGAGGTCTGCGACCGTCAACTGGACGTTGGTCAGTTCACACCGGGCACGATGGTATGAGTGGGCGCCTGATCGCTGTTGTCGGCCCCTCCGGCGTCGGTAAGGACAGCGTTATGGCGGGGATGGCGCGGCGCGATCTCCGCCTCGTTCTTGTGCGGAGGGTTATCACCCGCCCTGCAGATGTGGGAGGGGAGGCGTTTGAGGCAGTCTCGGAGGAGACGTTTCTGACGCGCCGCGCAGCGGGTGATTTTGCGTTGAGCTGGGGGGCGCATGGCTTGCACTACGGGATTCCGATCGGCATCGAGGACGATCTTCGTTGCGGCCGCGACGTGCTGGTGAATCTGTCGCGCAGTGTCCTTGTGCGGGCAAAAGAGCTGTTTCCACGGCTTGATGTCCTGCACCTGACAGCTGCGCCGGAGATACTTGCCGCGCGTCTCGCTGCGCGGGGGCGTGAAGACACGGCTGATATTGCGGAGCGGCTGGACAGGGCGGCCGCACTCTTGCCTGAGGGCATTAGCGCGCTGCGGATCGATAACAGTGGCGCGCTCGAGCAGACCGTTCAGGCCGCTCTTGATCATTTTTATCCGGTGAGGGCGTAGCGGTGGATCTGGTGGAACATACCTTCACGATCCTCGCCCATGAGGGTTACCGCATCGAGGATAAAAGGGTTGGCCACAAGCGGCATCAGTCGGGGAGCGAGCGCGGACATGACCGGTTCGGCGGCCGACGCGGGCAGTGCGCCACTCAACGTCAGATGGAAGTGGAAGTCATCGAGGACGAAGGGGTACCCCCATTCGAGCAGCTGTGCATCCTGCCGGGGGCTCAGCCGGGCCCTGCGCCGACGCTCGATTTCGGCTGGGGTCAGAGGCGCGCGAAACCTGTCGAAACTGCGTACGATCGTGGCGGCAAATTCTTGCAAATTTACGCTAGTCTCTTCGGGCCGCAGGGCGACGAACCCGTTTTGATGCCGCAACGCGAGCGGGCCTATCTCGCGCGATGCCGTGCGTGCGGCGAAGCTTTTCATCGCTGTTTCAAGCGTGGCCTGGGTCGCTTCAGAGGCAAGCCTGAACGGCGCTTTCAACGTGCCATGCAGCCCGTACTTGCGCGGTGTCGCCGTAACTTTTGCAACGTCGACATCGCCCAGTTTTTCGTGCGCCGTCCAGTTGCCCGCCGCGCTGTCCCAGCCGAGCCAGGCCGCGCCGAACTCCGCCAGCGCGCCGGCTGGTGTATAAAAAACAGCGTATCGCTCAAACATTCGATTTCCTTTGCAGATAGTATCTCTGCCAAACACGCGTGACATTCATATGACAAACCAAACTATTTTTGCCAATGCCCGCCTGATCGTACATTCGGAGGTCCTCACCGGTTCCGTGGTCGTGCGGGACGGTCTGATCGTCGATATCGGTACGGGGGCTGCGGTGCCTCAGGGAGCGATCGATCTGCAAGGCGACTATCTCGCGCCCGGTCTGGTCGAGCTTCACACTGATAATCTGGAGCGGCATCTGTCGCCGCGTCCGAAGGTAGATTGGCCCTATCGCGCGGCGATCATGGCCCACGACCGCGAGTTGGCCGGAACAGGGATCACCACCGTGTTCGATGCGATCCGGGTTGGCTCCATCGTGTCGGGGACGAACTCGCGATATGGAAAATACGCGCGTCAGATGGCGGATGAAATCCTGGCCATGCGGGATGCGGGTCTATTGCGGATCAGCCATCACATTCATCTGCGTGCAGAAATATGTTCAGAAACGCTTGTCGACGAGTTGGCGGAATTCACGCCCACTGATCGGATTGGCATCGTCTCGATGATGGATCACACACCGGGCCAGCGGCAATTTGCGGATGTGTCGAAGTTCGAGACCTATGTGCGCGGAAAATATAACTTCGGGGATGAGGAATTCTGCGACTATGTCGAGTTTTTGTACGGACTTCAGGCGCAGTTCGGTTCATATCACGAGGCGGCTACAGTCGCTGCGGCCGCGCGGCTCGGGGCGGCCTTGGCCAGCCACGATGATACCACGGCAGCACAAGTAGCGGCGAGCTATGCTCACGGCGTGACGCTTGCGGAATTTCCGACGACCGTCGAAGCGGCGGATGCGTGCCATGCGCAGGGCATCTTTACGATGATGGGGGCGCCCAATCTCATTCGCGGCGGCTCCCACTCCGGCAACGTCGCCGCAGCAGATCTGGCGCGTCTCGACCGGCTCGATATCCTCTCGTCTGATTACGTGCCCTCGGGGTTGCTGATGGCCGCGGTACAACTGGGTGAGCTTTGGGACGACCTGCCGCGCGGTATCGCGACGGTCACATCGCAGCCTGCGTCTGCGGTCGGTCTGACCGATCGCGGATCGCTGACACTGGGGCAGCGGGCGGATGTCATCCGCTTCGGGATCCACGAGGGCACACCGGTGCTGCAAGAAACCTGGAGCGCGGGCACACGTGTTTTCTGATATTTGTCTGTTTAGTCCCGGAGCGATATACCGATGAAATTCAAAGCGGCAATTTTTGATTGGGCGGGCACGACCGTCGATTTCGGCTCTTTCGCGCCGATGGGCGTGTTCATAAAGGCGATGGCAGAGTTCGGGATCGAGGTCACAATCGGGGAAGCGCGCGCGCCGATGGGGGCTGCGAAATGGGATCATATTCAGACAATGCTGCACATGCCCCGGATCACGGAGCAATGGATCGCGCACTATGGCAAGGCTCCAGACGATGCAGATGTGGATGCGATCTTCAAAGTATTCGTGCCTCTTAACGAAACTGTCGCGGCAGACTACGCCGACCTCATTCCCGGAACGGTGGCGACGATGGAGGCGCTGCGTGCGCGGGGCATGAAGATCGGATCGACCACCGGCTACACCCGCTCGATCATGGCGCACGTTCTGCCCGTGGCGGCGGCGCAGGGGTATAGCCCCGATAATCTGGTGTGCTCCGACGATCTGTCCGAAGGGCGGCCAGGCCCCTTGGGGATTTACAAATGCATGATCGATTTGGGCGTTTACCCTCCTTCTGCCCTTATCAAAGTTGATGATACGGCCCCGGGCATCGCGGAAGGTGTATCGGCAGGCTGTGTCACTGTCGGGATTGCGCTGTCGGGCAATGCGGTGGGGCGAACGGCTGAAGAACTATCGCGGATGAGCGATGCGGATATTGCAGAATGCCGTGCGGCGGCGACGGATGTGCTGAAAGCGGCAGGCGCTGACTATGTCATCGATACGGTTGCTGATCTACCTGATCTGGTTGCACAAATCGAGGCTGGAGCTGCGACCGGAGGCAGGCCAGGCGGCGCTTGACCACCTAGGGTTAGAACGCCGGTACCGCGCGCGGCACCATAGTGCGGCGGGTTTTGTTTCAGCAAGCACCCTGTCGTGGCGCAACGAGAGCACGTCAATCGGCCAGTGAAAGTGTCGTCATGTTGCGCGGCGCTGGTCCTTGTGGCTTACTTATCTGCGGGGGGCGATCGGGTTGATGTCTTGAAGCGATGCCGGGGAGGGGCGATGCATATCATCTCTTTTTCAAGTGCCCTGCATCGACGGGCTTAAATTAAAAACAACTTCCGGCACAGGTCGGATGCGTGCACAGGACAGGCGGCTGATGTCATTTTTGCTCGAACCCGCGATATGCGATTGCCAGCTTTCATTCTTTGGCACTAGCGATCGGTGCTCTGCTCCCTCCGTCGCCACAATTGCTCAGATCGAGGCGTCGCGTGTCGCCAGTGAAGCGGAGGTATCTACGTCCGATCACAGAATTGTGCGCTTCTTGCTGCTGGAGAACTTCTGCCTGGCTTCGATTGAATCCCAGACCTACTGCTTTTGTGCCTATCCGGCGATAGCGTCAGGTATCATGGCACCACAGGACCGGCCCGGCATTGAAAAGCGATGCGTCGGGGATCTCAGTCCGGAGCCGCTGATAGCTTCCAAAGTCGCCCGACACGCAGCGCTGTGGCTTCGGCTCTCGGCGCTGGGCGTACTCGGGTCGGCTTGGATGGTGGATTTTCGCAAAAGTGATGATGACTGGCTTCTGCGTGATTATTTTAAGGAGCTGTCGAATGCGCGGGAAAAGACGGAAATCGTACCTTCCAGATGGCTTCCATTTCTGGGAGCGGGCGAAGGTCTGCTTTCCTATGTCGTGCCTGGGAAAATCACCCAAGGTGTCGCGCTTTCCCGCCAGAAAAGCATAGTCTGGCGCAGCTTTGCGTGGCTGATTGTTCTGGTCGGATCGGGCAATTGGAGGTGCCGGGCATGATCGACTGTAGATCTTTTACGAAGCTTGGCGCGTTTTGACCCGCGTCTTCAGCATATTCGAGCGGATCGGCATGGGCGGCGGCGGCAAGGTCAAAGCGGTCTACCACAGGATGAATGCGCTGTCTGAAATGGCGGAGTTTGATCCGGTCTTGCTTAACCTTGATCACAGTCCCAGCCAGAAGCTCAATTTTGCCGCTCTCGTTGCCAACGGCACAATTGCGCCGCGGGTAAACCTTCTGACGCTGCCGGAGGCCTGCTTCTCTGCGGCAGTGTCGGCGGGGGTTCGTCCTTACGATGGTTTTCCTGTCTTCGACGAGAAAGATGTGAGCGGCACTAAGACGATCTATACGCACAGGGGTGTCGCGGTCATGGAGGACCGAACGAAGGAGACACCGATCGGTGTGCTGACGAAGCGCAAGGTGTTCGACCTGCAGGGCGAACGCGTGTTCACCTTCCTTGGCGGTGCGTTGCACCAAGGGGTTCAGTGCAATGCGGATGGTACCGTAGAGACGACGGATTATGTGCAGTCGCTACCGATCCGTTGGGTCAAGACCCAGGGGCGCAAATTTGTCATAGGCCGGAACCTGATCACCGGGACGATCTGCCGGATGGAGCGTGTCTATGTCCAGAATTTGGTCGAGATGATCAATTGTGTAGAGACGGTCGTTTTCTTTGACGGGGTGACCTCCGCTTATCTTGCGTCTTCAATCAAAAGCCCGCGTGCATTGTTCCTGCATGCCGATCACCGCAGTCCTGCGGGTGGCATCGTGCCACGGTCAAAATTTTTAATCGAGAACTTCAAGGGTGAAGCGATCATCACCTCCACCAACGTCCACAAGGCCCGGATCGAGGCGGACGTGATGCCCGCGGCACCCGTCCACGTTATCCCGCATTTCTGTGAGAGCGCCCCTGCCAGCCAGACCACCCGCCGTAATCTCGTGACTGTTTCCCGGCTCGAGCTCACAGGCAAACCCATCCCCGAGTGCATCGAGGCATTTTGCCGGATCAAGGACGCCTTTCCCGATGTCGACTATCTCATTTACGGTGTGGGGCGGGGTGAGGAGGCTCTCGAACGGCAGATCGATCGGCTTAACTGCGGTGACCGTGTGAAGCTCGCAGGCTATACGACCGACCCTCTGGCGGTCTTTCGCGGCGCGCTGGCTTCGATCTACCCCACAACAACCGAGGGGTTCGGCTTGTCCATTCTGGAAGCATTGTCGAACGGCTGCCCCGTTATAACCTATGACGTCAATTATGGTCCGCGCGAAATGATCACCCCGGGAAGCAACGGCCAATTGGTCCCCCCCGGTGATATCGAAGCGATTGCACGGGCGATGCAAGAGGTCCTGCGCGCGCCCCAGCAGTATCAGCGCGCCACCTCGACAGGCCTTGAGCGCTACACGCAAGCCGCCTACCTCGCTAACTACCGCTCCTTTGTGGAGGCCCTGGTCCACCAAGCCCGCAAAACCTAAAGGGCTTGTTGCACTCTTGGCGGGCCTAATCGTTTCAATCTTCCTCGAAGCTGCTGAATTTCAGATCTCCCGCATAGCGCTGTAGCGGATGCCCCTTCGCGTCCAGCAGCAGCAGATGCAGCCAGCGGTTGTCGAAAAGGGCGCGCACCTCGGGATGTCGCTCCAGAATTTCGATGACTGCTGTGGCGGGCGCTTCGACACAAACCGTCAGGCGCAGCGGATCATGCGCGAGTGCCGTGCCGTCATGGACTGATTGCCAGGGCAGACCCGCGCGCAGGTTGCCGCCGTTGCCTTCCACCACGCCGAAACCGCCTGTGACGTTGTGCAGCAACTTGTTTCCGGCTCCGAAGGTCTCCGGTGCGACGACTGAGCCATAATATTGCAGGCTGATCCAGCTCGCGACGACCACGGGCGCTGTCAGAATGAGTTCGAGGATCCCGAAACCTTCATCGCTATGCCAGTCGTAATCATGCAAGAAGGCACGGCCCCCAAGGTTTTTGCCCCGTGTCCGGCTGCGCGGTGCTGCGATGAAGGTGTTGCATCCGGCAAGCGCCCATTCTGGACGCGTCTCGGACCAGTCGGTGCTTCGGGCGGTAACCGCACCGCCAGTGCCCGCGCGGGGCAGCCGCAAAGCCCGCTCGGTCCGTGCAAGTGCTGACGCCGAGGCGAGCCAGCCCTTCGCTTTACGCAGTGTCGGGGCTGAGTGGCCATCCTCGAACAGCGTGATCTCATCGCTCACCGTATCATGCAAGGCACCGACAAACACCGTATCTACTGGGATCCCGATCCCCTCTTTTGCGAGACCTGCGCGCACGTCCGCTTCGTTGAGCATGTCCGCCAGAAGCCTTGCGTTCACGTCGCCCTTGTAGCCGCCGCAGGCGCCACAATGGAGCGCGCTTGCGTGGGGGTTGTTCACCACACTCGCGCCATGGCCGACAAGCATGACAAGAGGTGCGAAATTATCGGTCAGCGACATCGCACGAAGAATTTTACCCGCCGCCGCGATACGGTCCGGCATCGCAAAATCGTCCCCGAACCTTGGCGCGGGACGAGTGGACTGGCGTGCTATGGGAAGGCTCAGCGCATCGCGCAAAAGTTTGCCCACATAAACGGGTCCGGTCGCCTCGACAAAGGCGAAGGAGGAGACGGCCGCCAGCTTGAAACGCCCCCAGGCCCGCTGTGCCCGCGCTGCCAAGCGGGCAGCAGCATCCGAGTCCGGCTGCGCCTGCTGTATCTCCGTGCTTTGCAGGCCGGGGCTCAGCAGAACCGGAAGACGCGCCTCTGCCAGGTCGGACGCAAAACTGTGATGTTCTGGCGTGAGGCCGAAGAAGCCCGCAAATCCGAGGGTCTGTATGTCTGGATCCACAGTTTCCAGAGCCCGGCGGAACACCTCCGAGCGCACGTCTATGCAGAAAGCTGCCTGAAGCGCCGGGCGATCGGCTGGACCCTCGGCCACAGGCTGCGAAAGTGTTTTCGCCAACGCCCGTTGTTCCGCACGCTCTGCCGCTTCCTGGAGAATTGTGGCCGTCCGCTGCCCGTCAGAAGGAATGACGGGCTGTACATGCTTTTCGCGTGCATTCTTCCAACGCTCGGCGATCTGCGTCTCATACCGGCGCAGCAAAGCGTGCTCCCAGACTAGGCGGATCGCCAGCATGTCTGTGGTGATCGTGTCAATTTGCCCTGCAAGTTCCGCTTGCCACAACCGCTGCCGGGCCACTTGGGACCATCCGCCCATGCACAATAAGAGCTGATGGAAGTAGGTCGCCGCTGCGTCCGGCGTAAGGCCGAGGGCATCGCAGGCGAGCGCGAGGGTGGTGCGTGCGCGCGGTGGCAGGGCGGCCACTTGAGCCGCAAAGTCCGAAAGTCCCAAGATCTCTGGTGTCAGATCGCGGCTGGCAAAGATTTGCCAGCTGTCGAAAGCATCACGTCCGGGCGTGACCTGCCAGAGTGCCTGGCCTGTGTCGAAATATCCTGCCGCCCAAGTCCCGATGCGGTCCTCGATCAGGCCGGGCCAATCGATACCGGAGGCCTCTTGTGCAAGATGTGCGACAGTGGGTAGTGCGTGGGGCGTTTCATCCGGGGCTTGCGCGGCAGCTTTGAGCGCTACGAGGCTGTCAGGACCGCCGCTTTGTGCCGCCGCAAGAGCAGCGGACAGATCGGCATCGGTAATTGTTCCCTCAGCAATCCGGGCCTGATACCAGGCGTTGGGCATTGTGATGCTGATCCCGCCGAGGCGTTCCAGAAGTGCTGCGGTTTGCTCCAGCGTCCTGTCGGTTTGGCCCAGGAAGGGGTTCACTGCGACCGACGACGTGAGGGGCCAGAGCGGTGGGATGGTTTTGCTGGACGTCTCGGAAGCCGAGATCAACTCATAATGCGCGCCGGTGAAGCCCGCCAGTGTTTCGAATTTCATGATTTTGCTCCCGATTTTGCCTGTGTGCGCGACCAGCCTCTGAGCAGGCGATCCTCGATGGCATTGATGTAGAGGCCATTGGCCAGATGAATGCGCAGGCCTTGTGCCGAAGGATGATGTGACCAGAGCGGCAGCGTCGACTGGGCGAGCGCCACGGCGCCGAAGCTGAACAGCGCGAGGAGGATCAGCGCCCATTCGAGCGGTCCGGCGGCGGGGGTTGCAGGTAGGGTGCCGGCCGCAAGCCATTCCGAGCCGCGTTGCAGCGCGAGATAGGCCAGGGTGGCCACAAGTGACATGAGTGCCGTGCGGCGCGTTAAGGCACGCGGGGCTTTATCGGCCAGCCCTTGGGCCAGAAGATAGGCCACACCGAAGATGAGGATTGCGCCAAGAGCGATGGCCTGCGGGGATTTGCTGGCAAATCCGATCAGCGCGCCGGAGGCCAGATAGACCCCGCCATATATCGCGACAGCCAGACCAAAGGCGCGACCGACGGCCCGCAGATCAGGCACCGCAACAGGCCCCGGCTTGCGGATCGCGGTGACCCGTTCCACCGCGCCGCCCGCCGACAAGAACGCATGCGCCTTGTAAAGCGAATGTGCCACGATGTGCAGCAGTGCCAAAGGGAAGAGCGCCAGCCCGCATTGCAGGATCATGAACCCCATCTGGGAAATGGTCGACCATGCGAGCGAGACCTTGACTGTCGGTTGGGTCAACATCACCATCCCGCCAAACAGCGCGGTAAATCCACCAATCGCCACCAGCAGCGCCAGCACGAGTGGAGACAGGATCATCACGTCGGCAAATCGGATCAGCAGGAACCCCCCGCCGTTCACCACCCCGGCATGCAGCAGCGCGGACACCGGCGTGGGCGCTTCCATGACCTCCGTCAGCCATCCATGGGTCGGGAATTGCGCTGATTTGAGCACTGCGGCCAGCGCCAGAAAAGCGGCAGCCGCGATGCCAAGTCCTCCGCCTTGCCCCAGCTTCGCCATTGCCAGCATCTGGGAGATCAGCGTGGTGCCGTAGGCGGAGATCAGCAGGGTTCCCGCTACCAGCAACGAGGCATCTCCGGCCCGCGCGGTCACAAACTTCTTATAGGCGGCGCGCTGGGCGGCGATGCGGGCGGGATAAAACAAAAGCAGGCGGTGCAACGCGAGGCTGGTGGCGATCCACGCAGCGCTGAATTGAACGATGTTCCCCGATTGGACTAGCAGCACGACCGCAGCCAGCGTTACAAGGAGCCACAGAGTGAACTCATTTTGCCGCTCTTCTCCGTCCAAATAGATGCGCGCATAGCGGGTCACGATCCAGCCGATGAAGCTAACAAGCAGCAGCATCGTCACGCTCACCATATCGAGTCGCACTGACAGTCCGATCCCCGCAATCCCCAGAAGCGGGCTGTCACCGGAGCCGCTGATAATAAGAAGGGCCAAAGCCCCCCCAGCGATCAGCATAGCAAAAATTGCTACTACTTCGCCCAGCAGCGCCCCTTTTTGCGCACCGAGGTCGCGCCGAAAATGCAGCAGAGCGGCTGCTGCTAATAGAGCAGCAGGCGCTAAAAGGGGGAAGAGGTATATCGGCATGGCACACTCCGTCAGTGAACAGTGGATTTTGCCTGTTCTACATCCCCGCTTAGATTAGGTTAAATTCATTGTTTAGCTGTAATCGTTCTAATTTATAGAATGATAGAGGAGTGGGACGATGAAGTCTTCTATACTGTATGACCGAATTTTTATTGAAATCACCTCTGGTATCCGGAGACACCGAATTGTCCCGAGCGCGGGTAGGACATTGATTTATATTAAGAATACCAGTGGCGTTAGTTGAAACCTTCACTCTAGCGATGTTCCATCGACGGCAGGTGCAGCAAGACCCGAGCGTCAGCCCAAAACAGTGGGACCGGCAAGGAGCCTACGGGATGGTGAAATAATCGCCCGAGAGGTCGGCAAGGCCGGATCCGTTCGCCTCGGCTACGGAGCGCAAGAAAGTGGTATCGCAGGTGGCCTTGCGCCCCGCCGCACTCCGAACAATGCGCGTCGCACGCCCCCCGCCCCGTCAAGCGGGCATTGTCGCGTATCTTCATTGCCATTACGGTGGTGTTCTTTACAGCCGTGCTGTTAAATTATCGAATGGCCCCATCGGGGGATGCGCGCCGGTACCAAACACTAATATTGCAAAAAGGGACGTCTGCCATGGAAACCACTCTCAAAGCGCTTATCGCTCCACATGCAGGCACTCAGCCTGCCATCGGTGCGCCGGGACGCGGCTGGATGACTTACGATGGCCTCCGGACGCTTTCCGCAGAGGTGGTTTCAAGCCTGAAAGCGATGGGCATCGGAGCTGGAGACCGTGTCGCGATCGTATTGCCGAACGGTCCTGAAATGGCGACTGCTTTCGTGACGGTTGCACAGGCTGCCACAACCGCGCCCCTCAACCCTGCCTACCGAGAGGAAGAATATCAGTTCTACCTCGAAGATCTCAAAGCAAAGGCGCTGCTGATTGCGGAGGGATACGAGGGGCCGGCCTTTGCCGCGGCCACTGCTCTTGGCATGAACATCATTCGCTTGTCGGTACCCAAGGATGCGACTGCGGGTTATTTCACGCTCGCTTCAGATATGACAGCAGCCTCCGCGACGAATGCGCCCGGCGCTGAAGATGTCGCACTCATCCTGCATACGTCTGGCACCACATCGCGGCCCAAAATCGTGCCTTTGTTGCAGGCGAACGTCGCGGCCTCGGCCCAGCATGTACAGACCTCGCTCAAACTCACTGCGGCCGATCGCTGTATGAACGTGATGCCTTTGTTCCACATTCATGGTCTGATCGCGGCGGTCGCTGCATCTCTGGCGTCGGGGGCTTCGATCTGGTGTGCGCCTGGATTTGATGCACTCAAATTCTTTGGCTGGATGAAAGAGGCGCAGCCGACATGGTACACCGCCGTGCCGACCATGCATCAGGCGATCCTGTCACGCGCCGGACGGAATGCAGATGTGATCGAGAGCACGCCGCTGCGTTTCCTGCGCTCCTCGTCCGCCTCGCTTCCCGCGCAGGTCATGGTAGCGCTGAACGAGACGTTCAAGGCGCCCGTAGTCGAGGCGTACGGCATGACTGAAGCCGCCCACCAGATGGCCTGCAACCCTCTCGGATCAGGGACGCAAAAGCCCGGTGCCGTCGGTATTCCTGCGGGTCCTCTCATGCGTATCGCCCATGAGACCGAAAACCAGCTTATCGACGGCACGGGCGAAGTGGTCATTTCCGGACCAAACGTGACCCCGGGCTACGAGAGCAATCCCGACGCCAATGCGAAGAACTTTTTCGAGGCCGAGGGCGCGCGCTGGTTCCGCACCGGGGATCAGGGAGCATTCGATGCGGATGGCTACCTGCATCTGACCGGGCGCCTCAAGGAGATCATCAACCGGGGCGGGGAGAAGATCAGCCCGCTCGAAGTGGACGGTGTCCTGCTTGATCATCCCGATATCGCACAGGTCGTCACCTTTGCCTTGCCGCACGCCAAACTCGGCGAAGAAGTGGCGGCAGCCGTCGTGCTTGCCGAAGGATCCATAGCGACGGAGCAGGATATCCGGGCCTTCGCGGCCGAGCGGATGGCAGATTTCAAAGTGCCCCGAAAAGTCATCATCATGGACGAGATCCCGAAAGGCGCCACCGGCAAGATGCAGCGCATAGGCTTGGCGGAAAAGCTGGGTCTGGTCGAAGGAGTCTGAGCGATGAAAATTTGTGTGTTTGGTGCCGGGGCTATCGGCGGTTATATGGGTGTGAAGCTGGCGCAGGCTGGCGCGGAGGTGAGTCTTGTGGCACGCGGGCCGCATCTTGCGGCGATGCAGGAAAACGGACTGACGCTGATCGAAGAGAATGGCGAACCCCAGACCGTAAAGGTCCGCGCGAGCGACAACCCCGCCGATCTGGGGCCGCAGGATTATGTAATCGTTACGCTCAAAGCCCATTCGGTGCCGCCTGTCGTGCCCAACATGCAGCCGCTGATCGGGGAGACCACGACAATCGTGAGTGGCGTCAACGGGGTGCCGTGGTGGTACTTCCACAAGATCGGTACAGACCTGGAGGGCACACGGCTTGAAACTGTCGATCCTGGAAATGCGCAGTGGGACGGTTTTGGCCCTGACCGTGTTCTGGGCTGTGTGGTTTATCCCGCCGCCGAAGTATCGCAACCGGGCACGATCAAACACATCGAGGGCAATCGCTTCAGCCTCGGAGAGCCCGACGGCAGCAAATCCGAGCGCGCCACGGCGTTATCGCAGGCGCTCAGTGCGGCGGGCCTCAAGGCGCCCGTGCGGCCCCGCCTGCGCGATGAGATCTGGGTCAAGCTTTGGGGAAACCTGTCGTTCAATCCCATCTCCGCTCTGACCCACGCCACGCTGGACGTGCTGTGCACAGACGCCGGCACCCGCGATGTCGCGCGGCACATGATGCTTGAAGCACAGGAGATCGCCGAAAAGCTGGGTGTGAAATTCCCTATCGATGTGGAAAGGCGCATCGACGGGGGCGCCGCGGTGGGCGCGCATCGTACCTCGATGCTGCAAGACCTCGATCAGGGGCGCCCGATGGAGATCGACGCGCTGGTGGGATCTGTGCAGGAGCTTGGCCGCATAACAGGGACACCGACGCCAACGATCGATACGGTACTCGCGCTGACAAAGCTGCGGGCGCGGTCGTCCGGCCTCTATTCCGCGTGACAACTGCGGGCCGATCGTAGGAATTCGATCTAAATCAGCAATCGGGCCGCGCGCGTGCACCACCGTCCGGAAGGGCGCCGCGCGCGCCGGTCAGAACCCGACTGCGCAACCGTCTTTGCGCGGATCGGATCCGGCGGTGTAGCCTTTCTCGCCCAGCTTGCAAATCAGCTGCGCGCCGCCAAAGCCGAAGGCATTATCCGGTGATTCCAGCGAGATATCGTGCCCCATCGTGGTGAGTGCCTCTAGAATATCTGCCCGCATCTTGTCCTCGCAGGCGATCCGCCGCCCGTCGATCACGCGCCAGCGCGGGGCATCGACGGCCATCTGTGGGTCCTGACCCCACAGCTGTGTGCGCAGCACCATCTGAACATGTCCCTGCGCCTGCATCGGGCCTCCCATGACGCCAAAGCTCATCAGCGGGCCATCGGCACCCATGAGAAATCCTGGAATTATCGTGTGAAAGGGCCGCTTTCCGGGGCCCACGACGTTCGGGCTGGCTGGATCGAGGGAGAACCCGGCACCGCGGTTTTGCATTGCGATGCCTGTTCCCGGTATCGCAATGCCGGAGCCGAAGCCCGCATAATTGGACTGGATGAACGACACCATCATGCCGGACGCATCCGCCGCCGAGAGATAGACTGTGCCGCCGTTCTTCGGGGCTCCGGCGCCGAAATCCTGCGCGTGCGCGGGATCGATCAGCGCTGCGCGCGTGGCAAGGTAAGCATCGTCCAGGAGTGCTTCCGAGGTCACCTCGCTCATGTGATCGCCATCGGCCACGTAAGTCTCTGCATCGACGAGCGCGAGCTTCATCGCCTCGATCTGGAGGTGGTACGCCTGCGGATCGTCTGCCTCGAGCGCGCGGATGCTGGTATGGGACAGGATACCGAGCGCCATGAGCGCGGCGATACCCTGGCCGTTCGGCGGTATTTCGTGCAGCTCCAGATCATCAAATTTCTTCGATATGGTGCCGCACCAGTCCGCCTTATGCGCTGCCATATCTTCCTGTGTCAGCGCAGCGCCATGCTCCTGAGCGAAAACACAGATCGCGTCGGCCAGCTCTCCGCGGTAGAATGCCTCCCCTTGGTGTCTGCAATGAGCTCTAACGTACGGGCGAGGGGGGCGTTCTTGAACCGTTCCCCTGCTTTAGGCGATTTTCCGTCAGGCAGAAAAGTCTCCGCAAAGCCGGGATATTCGCCAAGGTCGGCCGCCGCGCGGCGCCACAGTTCGGCGATGACCGGGGTGACGATGAAGCCATCGGTGGCATAACCGATCGCGGGGGCAAAAAGATCGGCAAAGGGGAGTTTCCCAAACCGCTCCGACAGTGCGACCCAGGCTGAGACGGCGCCGGGCACGATGACGCTTTCCCAGCCGCGAAACGGCATCTTCTCTTGCCCGGCAAAGCGCTCGGGCGTCCAGGCGGCGGGGGATCTGCCCGACGCGTTGAGGCCGTGCAGCTCGGTTCCGTCCCAGATGATGGCGAAGGCGTCGGAGCCCAGACCGTTGCCCGAAGGCTCCACCAGCGTCAGCGTGATCGCCGTGGCGATGGCCGCATCCACGGCATTGCCGCCCCGCGCCAGCATTGCGAGCCCCGCCTGTGCTGCTAGCGGCTGCGATGTTGCGACGATGTTGTCGGCCAGAACCGCAGAGCGGCGAGACGGGTAGGAATGCGAGGCAAGGATATCCATGGAGCAGGCTTTCTTCTATGTTGGATCAGGTCGGGTCAATCAGGTTTTTTGCCATCATCATATGGACCCCTTTTTCGCGGTTCACCGTTTGGGTGATGCGCAGATCTCCGGCAAGACTGCACAGCATGTAGGCCTGCTCGCGGCTGATGCCCGCGCGCTGGTGCACGAGCGTGATCATATCGCGCAGCGCCATTTCGGCACAGCGATCCAGATCGGGCGCCATGCCCATCGTGATGTAGTGCGTCGGTGTTTCCGCCTGCGGGAACGCCAACTTGCGGTCCTTGATCACGGTGAGGCGAAACCGGCCTTGCAGGGCGGTCTCAATGGCGGTCACGCAGACTTCGCCATCGCCCTGCGCGCCGTGGCCATCGCCGCAGGAGAAAAGCGCACCCTGCGCAAAAACGGGCAGATAGAGCGTGCTGCCGGCCACCAGTTCCTTGTTGTCGATGTTGCCGCCGTGCACGCGCGGCTCGATTGTGGAAATCCGGCCCCATGCAGGCGGCGGTGCCACACCCATGACGCCGAAGAATGGAGCGAGCGGGAGTTCCAGCCCCCAAGGCATCGTTGCCACGCCGCGTGCGGTATCGAGGGGGATGATGGTATGGTGCAGATCGGGGAAATCCTGCGGCAGGGTACCTTTCAGGGGTCCGAAATAGTTAAAGCCCCAATCCTGCCGTACCGAGACGTCAAGGATATCCACGCGCAGGACATCGCCCGGCTGCGCGCCCTTCACGGCCACGGGGCCTGTCAGGATGTGGCCAGGCATGGCGGGCAAGCCTGCGGCATGGATCTCCAGCAGTTCAGGTGGGACGTGAAACCCCGCGTCGGGCAGGTTTTGCGGCCCCCCCGAGACGCTGTTAATGGTGATCTCGTCGCCACTGTCGATGGTCACTGCAGGCGACAGTGTCGCGTCGAAATAGCCCCAATGGCAGGTCTCGGGGGAGGCATCGAGTGTTAGGCCGCTCACTTTGCGCGGCCTTTGCCAACCAGAATACCCTCGATCAGAATTTGCACTCGGAGCGCTTCTTCCACGGTCGCGAGGCGGTTTGGCTTGCCCGCGATCAAAAGCAGCAGATCATCGAGCTGGGCTTTGAGGCTTGTCGCGCGTGGCTCGGCAGGATCGGCTGCTACCGGCGTGAAAGTGTCGCCGGAGGAGGTGGCATCGCGGTAGAATTCAGTCACTCGGCGGCTGGTTTGCGATCCTTTGATGGTCAGCTCCTGCCGGTCTGGCTGCGCGCCGCCGACGCTGCCCATCAGCGTCACGGGCAGGCCCGCTGCGTTTTCCAGCCGCGCCGCGACATGGGTTTCACACAGATCCCCACCAGCGGGATAATCGGCCTGCGCCCAGACCAGCGTGAGTGGTCCGAGAATACGCTCGCTGAAGAACAAGAAATGCGAGACCACCTCCCGCGTCATGCCGCCTTCGTCGGCAAAGCGCAGCCAGTCCGCTGCCTTCTGCCAGGCGCGGGGCCAATGGGGGTAGGTCACGATGATGTCCGCGCCCATCAGATCGCCCAGATCACCGTCCCGCGCGGCAGCAGAGATATCGGTGAGGGCGTGGCCTGCGGCCTGCGTGAAGTTCACCGCCGTTGGCACGCCCGACGCGGCCAGCTGCGCCACCAGATCGCGGCTCTCGGCGATGTCGACGCCAAGCGGTTTTTCCAGAAACACTGCCTTGCTGGCTTTTGCGGCGGCCAAAGCGTAGGCTTTGCGCGGCACAGGGGGACAGGCCAGATAGACCAGATCGGCGGCGTCGATGGCGTCCTGCGCATCGCGGGCAATTCTGACGCCCGGCGCCAGCTTTACGGCAGCATCGCAGGCCTTCCCATCAGGGTCCCAGAT
>JAGXHD010000009.1 GCA_024636395.1 Sulfitobacter sp. | reverse complement strand
GTCTCGGCCATGGGGGCACCTTTACGTGGAAGAATCTGTTCGCATTAATATAGACGCAGGCGTTGCAGTCTTAAACCCCTGCGGAATGGGCTGCGCTGCTCGGTCCGGGCTGGACCCGATCGAGACTGCGGGAATATCACCCCGAGATGTCGGGCTTTCCTAGCGCCTGACAGCCTTGGCTGTGTAGATCGTGAATAATATTGCGCGATTGTGAAACAATATTGCGCACACCCGCATTACCTATATAACAATCGAAAATCTGTAGGGGGATGTATGGCTGGGCCACGACTAGATCCGATCGACCGCAAAATTCTGGCCGAATTGCAGGCAGACGGCCGCATGACGAATGTGGAACTTGCCAAACGTGTCGGCATCTCCGCGCCGCCTTGTCTGCGCCGTGTTCGTACGCTCGAAGAGCAGGGGTTCATCAAGGGCTACCACGCGGACGTAGACGCGCGAGAGCTTGGGTTCGAGGTGCAGGTTTTTGCCATGGTCGGGCTAAATTCGCAGGCTGAGGCGGATCTTTCGGCCTTCGAGGACCGCTGCCGCGCGTGGCCGTTGGTCCGCGAGTGTCACATGCTCAATGGCGAAGTGGACTTCATGCTTAAATGTGTGGCGCCCGATCTATCGAGCTTTCAGAGCTTTCTGACCGGGAAGCTGCTGACGGCCCCGAATGTCGCGAGCGTCAAGACATCTCTCGTGATCCGGGACGCGAAGGATGAACCCGGCGTGCCTTTCGGTGTTTTGGAGGAACGCCTGAAGGTTCAGGCCTGACAGGCAGCCGCGCGCCCGGTCAGTGGGCATCGTACTCGGGTGCGCGCGGATGAGCGAGCGGCCCGAAATCCGACAGATGGCTGATGCGCGGAAACAGCGAGATGAAGCGGTCACGCAGGGCATGGCTGACTTCGCGTGGGGCTGCGGCTCCGGGGTGATATGTCTCCATCTCGATCCCGTCCACATTGATCATCGCATGGCGTGATAGGCAGATGTGGAACATGCGCGTGGGCGTGGGCGGCGTTATCTCGATCACGTTGACACCGTCGACCAGCTTTGCCGCAGGCGTCAGCAGCTGTTTGCCGTCGGCCACGCCGCGCAGCGCCGGAGGAGTGTGCAGGATGCGCGCGCCCGGCCCGACTGTCAGTGACCGCTCGGGGCGGGATTGGCCGAGCGCATCGGACATGATCCGGATGAGCGGCGTGCGTTTTCCGGCATCGGCTGGCGAGAAAGTGGATGTGCCGATCCAGACAAGTTCCGCCGCTTCGCCGGTGGCGGTACTGACCATATCGCCGGGCTGAAGATCCTCTACAGCGATTGGGCCGAAGGCGGTCAGGATCAGGCTGCCGTGGGTGAACGCGGAAAAAGCGTCCTCGAACAGCGGGAGGGCCGGGGCGGTGGTCTGACCGATGTAGAGAGAGGTATCTGCGCGTAGGGCGGCGACCTCATAGCTGCGCTTTGCCATCGGTGCGTTCGGCGTCGGACCGGCGGTTGATGACACAGAGGGGTTCGTCATTGCGTATCCCGATTTGCGTAACGCCGGGCGGGCAGCGGCTGGATTGGCAGTCAATGTCATGCAATTCACCTGTCATGGTTCATCACCTCCTTCGTCGGCCCCCACCGACAACGACGGAAATAACGCGTTGTTGTTATTTCATGTCTTTCTTGAGGCTCAATTCGCCATGTATCTGCCCCATTGTCAAAGATTGGATGACATTTGTGGGATCCAGGTGGCCAATCTGTTCAATTTGACCAGTTTTGTTTCTGCATTTTCAAAAAATCGCGCCACATTCCGGCCGCTTTGGACGTGGAATTGCAAAGCCCCGCCACGCGAATCGACGCGGACGGGGCTTTGGTGCAGGACGGCACAGCGCGCAGATCAGACGGCTGACGGCCCTGCCTGAAAGATCGGGTGGAATGCCTCAGGCAGTCTTGCGCTGTGGCATTTCCTCTGCGCGGCGCTTGGCTATGAACTCTGCGCGGCGCTTGCCACGGGCCCATGGCATGATGGTGTCATTCTCGGCGGCGGCTTTGGTGATCGACTTGATGAAGCGTGTGTTGGTTTTCATGTGCTTGTCCTCGTTCTCATTTGTGGGAGGGCGCTGGTGCGGTGCGTCCGTTGATTGAGGACTAATATGCTCGTGCATTCGGGCCGGTTTGGGGCAGTTAAAGCAAATCTTACGAAAATTAACGGCTGTGGCCGACGCAGAATGTGGCTACGTCGCCATATTTAAAAAATGCCTTTGATATCAAGGGATGCCGATTGAATTGTTGCTCGTCAGGCAACAATGTTGGCTATTGTTTCGCGTGATTTTCTTGATGATCTGGGCGCCGCCAAGGCCGGATAAGCCGCATTTGTGCCCAAATTACAGGGTGATGGCCGCAATTAGGCGGCCGTAATCTGCTTCTTTTGCATGGGTCGTACGACGGTAGGAATAGAATCGCGCGGCGTCGGAGAAGGTACAGTGGCGCGTCCATTCCGCATGGCCCACGCCAGCGGCGCGCAAGCGGTTGAGGCCGAAGCCGGGCAGATCGAACATCATCCTGTCGCCTTCCCCACCGATGAAGTAGCGCGCATAGTCGGGATCTTCGGCCATGAAGCTGTCCATGAACTCAGGCCCGACCTCATAGGCGCGCTGGCTGATTGAGGGGCCGATGACCGCAGTGATGTTGCCACGCTGCGCACCCAACGCCTCCATCGCGTCAACGGTTGCATGCAACACACCTTCAAGTGCGCCGCGCCAGCCCGCATGCGCGGCGCCGATTACGCCGGCCGCAGGATCGGCGAACAGCACTGGCTGGCAATCGGCGGTGAGCACCGAGAGCGCAAGACCGGGTGTCGCGGTGACGATAGCATCGGCGCGGGGCTTATCGGCCAGCGGTGCATCGACGGTCACAGCCTTTGCCGAATGCACCTGATGCACCCCAAGCAGCCGATCGGGCGCGACGCCCATCGCATCCGCGACCCGCGCGCGGTTGATCGCGACGATCTCGGTCTGATCGGAGGAGCCTTGCCCGCAGTTTAGCCCCGAAAACACGCCGGAAGATGCCCCGCCCCGACGGGTAAAAAACCCGTGTTTCAGGGGCAGTGCGTCCGAGGTCAGAATTTCGAGCGTCATGTATCCAATCCGGGCAGCATGGGAGCACCCTCCGGAACCATCCCGAAGGTTTTGAACAGGTTTCCCATTTCCTGCGGGTGCGTCAAGCGGCGATGTGCTGCGATATGCGCTTCCAGCGCGGCGCCGCTCAGGGTCTTTGCCAAAGCGGTTGCGCGCGCGGTTATGCCGAGGCGTTCCAGAAACACACCTTGCGGGGTTACGCGGCTGGTGGTGCAGGGGGCTGTGGCGCCCAGGAGTGCTTCGAAATCCACATGGGCGGTAAGGTCTGCCATGCCCGGATCAGCCAGAGGATTGGCGGGTGCGTGATCCTGAACGGCTTGAAGTGTGTCGCCCAGACTGCGCCAGTCCCCGTAGTCGAACACTAGTGCTGCGCCGCCGTGGGAGGCGATGCGCGCAGCAATAGGGGAGAGGATTGGAGCGGCGGCGGCGCAATCCTCGACCAGATCGCCGTCTTTGGTATCTTCCGATCTGTGTGCCAAGGCGGGCTGAGGCTGTGCGGGACCCAAGCCAAAGGCCAGCGCACCTTCTTGCACGCCAACCTGCCGCTCGCGCCAGCGTGCGCCTTCGCGGACGAATTGGCGGATGGGCAGGGCATCGAAAAACTCGTTAGCGATGAGGTAGGTCGGCTGCTCGGGGAGGTCTTCGACGCTTTCGATCCATCTTGGACCCTGTGCCGCGAGCGTGTTTCCCTGGACCTCACGCAGTGCAGGGGAGGCCTCCAGCAGCGTGACCTCTGCGCCCTGCACAAACCCTGGCACGCGTGCGGCGGCGCGCACAGCGTCCGCCATGAGCGTGCCGCGCCCCGGTCCAAGCTCGGCCAGCGTAAACCGCGCGGGCGCTCCCTGATCCAGCCAGGCCTGCGCCAGCGTCAGCCCGATCAGCTCCCCGAACATCTGGCTGATCTCGGGCGCAGTGATGAAATCGCCCTGCGCGCCGAAGGGAGGGCGGGTGGTATAATAGCCCAGTGTCGGATGCAGGAGGCAGGCCGACATGTAGGCATCAAGGCGCATCGGCCCCTCGCTGCGGATCTGCGATATGAGCGTTTCGCGCAGACTCATGCCGCGCGCCGGGCTCGCATGATAAAATAGAGGCCGACGGTTATCATGGGCAGGCACAGGATCTGACCCATTGTCAGGCCATAGTTGCCGATCTGCCAGGCGAGGCCCAGCGGATTGCCTGGTGTGACGAACTGGGCATCGGGCTGGCGCACGAACTCAACCATAAAACGCGCGATGCCGTAGCCCGCGAGGAACGTGCCCATGATCAGCCCGGGCGATTTGAACGCGCCGCGCCGCCATGCAAGCCAGACCAGCAGCGCCCCGAGGACGGCCCCCTCGAGGGCGGCTTCATAAAGCTGTGAGGGATGGCGGGCGCACAGGCCCACCACATCGGGACAGAATTGCGCAGCTTCGGTCGGGAAGGCTACACCCCAGGGCAGATCGGTGGGGCGGCCCCACAGTTCCGCGTTGATGAAATTTGCGAGCCGGCCCAGCAACAGCCCCGGGAAGATTCCGAGCGCCACGAGATCGCCTGCGCTGATCCGCGTAATCTTGTGGCGACCTGTATAGATGAGCGCCGCGATGATCACCCCCAGTGCGCCGCCGTGGAACGACATTCCCCCTTGCCAGACCTGCAAGATCTGCGCCGGATTGGAGAGATAGAAGGCGGGCTGGTAGAACAGCACATAGCCAATGCGCCCACCGAGGATCACGCCGAGGATAACCCATGTCAGCAGATCCTCGATCTGTGCGGGGCTCATCACCGGCTGCCCGTCTTTCCACAATCGGGGCGTTTTAGCGGCGCGCACGACGAGGCGCCATCCGGTCAGGATCCCCGCAATATAGGCCAGCGCGTACCAACGTAGTGCGAAGGTAAAGCCGAACAGCGAGATCGAGAAAATCTCGGGCGAGATGTCGGGGAAAGGGATCAAAGCATGCATGTGCTGATTGAGCGCGGCTGGCTGGTGATGTCAACCTTGCACGGGCGCGCGGCGCACCCCATATAGATGTTGAACTAGTGGAGACATACGATGCAAACCCGCAACAAGATTTTTGACGACCTCAGCCAGATCATGACCAACGCGATGGGCGTGGCGCAGGGAGCCAAGGACGAGGCCGAAAATGCCATGAAAGGTATGATGGATCGCTGGCTCGCTGATCGCGATTTCGTGACCCGTGAGGAATTCGACGCGGTGCGTGCCATGGCGCAGAAGGCGCGCGAGGAGAATGAAGCGCTCAAGGTGCGACTGGATGCGCTCGAGCCGAAATAGTGGCGTGATCTGGGTGATCCTGAGGATCGTCTAGGCAATGCCGGATCGCCCCGCCTGACGGTTGGGGCGATTTTTTATGGCTTGCCCACAACGATATATTGCCACTGGTTCGGGTCCTTCCGCTATATTCTGTGGTTATCCCCAGAAAAAGGGTTGCCAGACCCTACCCTTACCGCCACCATATATTGTAGGACGCACAGGCAAATACGCGTTTTATTGAGGCGTACCCAAAACCAAGGGGCGGCAATAAGCCCTAATGTTTTGGATATAACAAAAGAGGTGGCACAATGGCCCTGACAGAGCAGTATCTGGAAGACGACGCGCATCCCATCGATATCGTTGAAACGGTAGCGGAGCACCATGAATGGGCGTTCGACCGGATCTCCGACGAGCAGATCGCGATGGAAGTCGAGGCGCAGTGGCGGACCTACCAGGTCACGCTGGCGTGGTCGGCTTTTGACGAGACCTTGAGGCTGATCTGTACGTTCGAGATGGAACCGCCGGCCGATAAATTACCCGCGCTTTATGGCTTGCTCAACGAAGTGAATGATCGTTGCTGGGCAGGCGCGTTTACCTATTGGGCGGAGCAGCAGATGATGGTCTACCGCTACGGGCTGGTCCTGTCTGGCGGCCATGTGGCCTCGGCTGAGCAGATCGATACGATGATCAGCGCGGCCATCATGAGTGCGGAGCGCTACTATCCCGCCGTGCAACTGGTTGTTTGGGGCGATAGAACACCGCAACAAGCACTGCAAGTCGCCATTGCGGAGGCCTACGGGCACGCGTAAGCCTATCTCCCGAACAACGTGGGGGATGATATGGAAAATTCACGAATTGCGGCGGACGGGCTGGTGCTTCTGGGCTGCGGTAAAATGGGATCTGCAATGCTGGCGGGGTGGCTTGCGCGCGGATTGCCAGTCGGGTCTGTCTGGGTCAGCGATCCGCATCCCTCAGACTGGCTGCGGGCGACCGGTGTTCACCTCAATGAAGATCTGCCGGAGCGCCCCGCCATTGTCCTCGTTGCGGTCAAGCCGCAGATGATGGCCGAAGCCCTTCCGACGCTGCGCGCCATGGGCGATGGCAGCACAGTGTTCGTGAGCGTGGCGGCTGGCACGCCGATATCGTTCTTCGAGCATACATTGGGCATGCAGACGCCAGTCGTGCGGGCCATGCCCAATACGCCGGCGGCGATTTCCCAAGGGATCACGGCGATCATTGGTAATGACGCTGCGGGCACTTCTGGGCTCGACGAGGCCGAAGTGCTTCTGTCGGCTGTGGGAGAGGTCGTGCGGCTGAGCGAGGAGGCGCAGATCGATGCCGTGACAGGCGTCAGCGGCTCCGGTCCTGCCTATGTGTTTCACATGATCGAAACGATGGCAGCGGCAGGGGTCGCGCAAGGTCTGCCCGAAGCGATGGCCCTGCAACTGGCGCGTGCGACCGTGGCCGGCGCGGGGGCACTGGCGATCCAGTCGGGGGAGGATCCGGGCCAATTACGGATCAACGTGACCAGCCCGAATGGCACAACACAGGCAGCTCTCGAAGTGCTTATGGACGAGACCGACGGCTTTCCCGCCTTGCTGCGACGCGCGGTGGCGGCAGCGGCGGACCGGTCACGGGAGCTGTCGCGTGGGTGAGATATCGTTTGACGATTTCATGAAAGTTGATGTGCGCACGGGGCGTGTGATCAAGGCAGAGGCCTTTCCCGAAGCGCGCAAGCCTGCGATCAAGCTGTGGATAGACTTTGGTGACGATATAGGTGTGCGCAAGACCTCCGCCCAGATCACGGTGCACTATACACCCGAAGGATTGATCGGGCGCCAGGTGATGGCTGTGGTGAATTTTCCACCACGCCAGATTGGGCCGTTCATGTCCGAAGTACTCGTGCTTGGCGTGCCAGATAAAAATGGTGCGATCGTTCTGGTCACACCCGATCAAGAGACACCATCAGGGGGGAGAATGCATTGAAAAGAGTATTGATTGCCAGAGTATTGCCGGACGCTGTTTATCCAGCACTTGAAGGGCTGGACGTGGTGCGACGGGATAAAACTACGCCGCTGAGCCACGATGAAATGTGCGCGGCGCTGCATGATTTTGACGGTGTGATGTGTACCCTCGGAGATCAGTTTTCGGCCGAGGTGTTTGCGGATGTGCCGCAACCACGTTGCAAGATCCTCGCCAATTTTGGTGTGGGGTACAACCATATCGATGTGGCTGCGGCAAAGGCTGCGGGGCTGAGCGTGACTAATACACCAGGGGCCGTGACCGACGCCACCGCTGACATCGCGATGACGCTGATGCTGATGAGCGCGCGGCGGGCGGGCGAAGGGGAGCGTATGGTCCGGGCGGGCGCATGGGAGGGCTGGCATCCGACGCAGATGCTCGGACTGCATCTGACCGGTAAAACCGTGGGCATCGTTGGCATGGGCCGGATCGGGCAGGCCATCGCGCGACGCTGCCACTTCGGCTTTGGGATGGACGTCAGATACTTTGGGCGCAGCCGGAAGGAGGTTGATTTCGAAGCATCTTTCCACAGTGACCTAAGAGAAATGGCATCGCAGGTCGACGTTTTGGTGACGTCGGTTCCGGGCAGTCCCGAAACGCGACACATGATTGACGCCGGTATTCTCTCTGCGATGCAGCCGCATGCCCGCCTTATCAATATCGCCCGTGGCGATGTGATCTCGCAAACTGCGCTGATCGACGCACTTGAGCGGGGCGTTATCGGTGGCGCAGGCCTGGATGTGTATGAGTTCGAGCCGGAGGTCCCACAGGCGCTGCGCGATCTGGATAACGTGGTCCTGTTACCGCATATGGGTACGTCAACAGAGGAGGTTCGTGTGGATATGGGGCGTATGGTAGTTGAGAATCTACAAGCGTTCCTTCGTGGCGATCCTCCACCAAATCCGGTCTAACGCTCGCCGACAGCCTCCCGCCAATGCCTCCGGCACAGCGAGACATAGCTTTCGTTGCCACCAATCTGGACCTGCGCGCCCTCACGGATAACCCGGCCTTGCGGGTCTTGCCGGATCACCATGGTCGCCTTCTTGCCGCAGTGGCAAATCGTGCGGATCTCTCGCATCTCGTCGCACAGGGCGAGCAGGGCGGCGGAGCCGGGAAAAAGCTGGCCGCGAAAATCTACGCGCAAACCGTAGCACATGATCGGAACGCCTAGGTCGTCGACTGCATGAGCAAGCTGCCACACCTGCGCATCACTCAGAAAATGGGCCTCGTCGATAAAGATACAGTCACAGGGACCAGCGGCGATCCGCGCCTCAATTTTGCTGAAGAGATCTTCAGAGCCATCATAAGTATCTGCATCCTGGCCGATGCCGATCCGCGACGCGATCCGACCTGCACCCGCACGATTGTCGAGCTGTGCCGTGATCAGATAGGGCGCCATGCCGCGCTCGCGGTAATTGTGCGCAGCCTGGAGCAGGACGGTCGATTTGCCTGCGTTCATGGTCGAATAATTGAAGTATAGCTTGGCCATTTTTCTACTTATGCGCCTGTCGTGCGCGGGCGCAAGACGATCTGCGTCTTATTGACAAGTTTACCGGGAAAATGCTCTAGGTCAGGATGTTGCAGGACGGTATGGCTGGGAAAGCTGTTTAGAAGTTGAGGGTCACTAGCATGAATGCAGCAAGGAATTATCTGAAAAAGCACACCGAAGCTTTGGTCAAAGCGGTCGGGATCGAGGCTGCCTGTGAAGTCACCGGAAAATCCAAGGCGACGCTGGGGCGTTATTACTCTGATCATGATGAGCATGCCGACCGCTTTATGCCTGTAAATGCTGTTGCCGCGCTGGAAATGGCGGCTGGTTACCCGCATGTCACACAGGCGCTCGCTGAATTGTCTGGTGCGCGCGTGGAGTTTGACCAAGGCCGTACAAATCAAAGCGCGAAAGGCAGCGTCAACACGGACGTGATCGCGCTGAGCCAGCGGTTTGCAATTCTGATGGGGGAGTATCAACTCTCCATTTCTGACGGTAAAATTACGGTAAACGAAGCGAAGCGGCTTTTGAAGGAAACATCTATTTTGCAGCAGGTTCTGGTTGATATGAAGATGCATCTTGAGAATGAAAGTGCCTGATGATCTTCCCGCCTTGGTGCTGGAGGCGCTCCCGCAGATTGACGTGACCGCGTTGAAGGCGCCCGAGGATGACGGGCATGCTCCACGTATCCTGTTGCTCTACGGTTCGCTGCGCGAACAGAGCTACTCACGCCGGGCCGTGGAGGAATCCGCGCGCATTTTGCAGCATCTGGGGTGTAAAGTGAAAATATTTGACCCCAAGGGTTTGCCCCAGCCGGACGGTGCAGAACCTGATCATCTAAAAGTTGTTGAACTGCGTGATCTGGCCATTTGGGCCGAAGGAATGGTCTGGTCGAGCCCCGAGCGGCACGGGGCTATGACGGGCATCATGAAATCCCAGATCGACTGGCTGCCCCTGTCGATGCAGGGAGGCATCCGGCCGACACAGGGCAAGACCCTTGCGATCATGCAGGTGTCGGGGGGGTCTCAATCGTTCAACGCCGTGAACCAGATGCGCATCCTTGGCCGCTGGATGCGGATGGTCACAATCCCCAATCAGTCGAGTATCCCTAAGGCCTGGCTCGAATTTGACGACGAGGGGCGATTGCCTGCGGGGCCGTTTTATGCACGTGTGGTGGACGTCATGGAAGAGCTTGTGAAGTTCACATGGATGGTACGGGGGCGATCCGCATACCTGGTCGACCGGTATTCTGAGCGGATCGAGAGCGCCGAGGCAGTGCATAAGCGCGTCTCACTTAAAGACATTTAGACGTGCTTTTGAAGGATCACGGACCCCACGGAATACCCCGCACCGAAGGAGCAGATGAGACCGATGTCTCCGTCTTCCAGGTCGTTGGAATATTTAGAAAAGGCGATGATCGACCCGGCGGATGAGGTGTTGGCGTAGTCTTGCAGGATATTGGGCTGTTCGCCGGTCTCAGGTGTACGGCCAAGCACTTTTTTTCCGATGAAATCATTCATGGTCTTGTTCGCCTGATGCAACCAAAGGCGCTTGAGATCGCTTGCTTCTACGCCCGTTTCGTTCATGTGACTTGCGATGTGATCTGCGACCATTGGCAGGACTTCCTTGAACACTTTACGACCGTTCTGCATGAACTGCATGTCGCGGCGATCGGCGACGCCATCGGGCCGGGAGCGGCGCAGGAAGCCGTTGTTGTTGCGGATGTTGTTCGAGAAGTCAGTCGCACAACGGGTTGATTTAATTTCGAAATAGGGGCCCGTTGCATTCTCTGCGCGCTCGATCAGTGTGGCGGTGGCAACGTCGCCGAAGATGAAGTGGCAATCGCGGTCGCGCCATTCCAAGTGAGCGGAGCATATTTCTGGATTGACGACGAGTGCGCTGCGGATGGAGCCGGAGCGGATCATGTCGGCGGCGGCTTGAATTCCGAATGTGGCAGAGGAACAGGCGACATTCATATCGAACGCGAAGCCATTGATATTCAGAAGATTTTGAATTTCGATCGCGACAGCGGGATAAGCCCGCTCTAGGTTGGACGCAGCGCAGATTACAGCATCTACATCGGCAGCTGTTTTGCCCGCGGCGGCGAGGGCCTTGTTGGCCGCGTCGAGCGCCATTTCGGCCATCTGGGAGGGCTCGTCATCACTGCGCTGGCGCAGAAGCGGGTGCATCACGTGAGGATCGAGGATGCCCGATTTATCAAGGACATAACGTTGATTGATGCCGGAAGATTTTACGATGAAATCTTCGGACGAGTAATCCTTGGCGGGCAGATCACCGGCGGCGATGGGCCCTGCGTTTTCGGCGTTGTAAATGTCCACATAGGCGTTGAAGGCCTCGACCAGTTCGGCATTGGTGATGACCTGCGCGGGGGTGAAAACGCCTGTACCGGTGATTGCGGGTGTGTACATCTCTTATTCCTCTTTACTTACAAGCTATTGCGCGAAAAACTGCCTGTGGATATGCGCGAAAAACTGCCTGTGGATAGCGCGATTTTATTACGGGGGTGCCATGCGTCCACCCCTTGTTCATCTCCTGTAAACTAGCTGCGCACGGAAATGATTTAGTGGTTTTAACGATAGTTTAACAGATAGGCGATTGAAAAGCGGTACAGGCGGTCAACGCTTTGTGATGTAGCGCTTCTGGAGCGCTTGCAGAATTTCGATTGCATAGGCGGAAGAGGCGACAGGCACGAACACATGATCATGGTGAAAGGCCGCCACCATGTTGCAGGGGATGCCGTGCTGGGCCAGGGCGCCCGCCACGGCAGCGGTCAGCCCAACCCCGTCGAGCGCGGAATAGACGGCAAGAGTGATGCAGTGCATTGGAGCGGTGACGTCGAAACCGGCCTTGGCGGCCAGATCGACAGGCAGGATCATCGAAGTGCCTTCGGCCTCGGCAAAGACACCTTGCGCCTGAGGGGCAAGATCGCGGACCAGCGCAGGATCATCCGTGGTTGCAAAGACATATTCGCCCGCCGTGCGCCGGGGCGTCATACCTGCGATCATATCCTGCGCGCTATGGGCGATATCGGGCATGTCTGAGGGCCTTTTGGGTTACCCCTGAAGGGATTTCACGCCGATCTCATCCTCTG
>JAGXHD010000008.1 GCA_024636395.1 Sulfitobacter sp. | reverse complement strand
GCGATGGTTGCCGAGGGCGTGGACGACGGCGAAGGCGATCTGTTGCGGCGCGTGCGCGCGGTCGTCGGGCCGAACGTGCCCGTCGTGGCGGCTCTCGATCTGCACGGAAACATAACGCAGGATATGGTTGAGGCAGCGGATGCGCTCGTCGGGTTCCGGACCTATCCTCACGTAGATATGGCTGAGACGGGCAACCGCGCTGCCGAACAGCTTGCCGCTGTGATGGCGCGGGGCGCGCCCTTTGCCAAATCATTCCGCCGCCTGCCGTTTCTGGTGCCCATCGCATGGCAAAGCACGCGCGCGCAGCCGGGTCAGCGGATTTACGAATTGGTCAGTGCGCTGGAAACCGGTCCTGTTGCCAGCACGTCGTTCTTTTTCGGCTTTCCCGCGGCGGATTTTCCCGGCTGCGGGCCGACCGTGATCACCTACGGCGAAACACAAGATGCGGCAGATGCAGCGGCAGATGAGATAGAGCGTGTCGTGCTCGACGCGGAGCCGTTGCTGGCGGGAAAGACCTATGACCCCGATGCAGCCGTGATCGAGGCCATGCGGATCGCGCAAACGGCCTCCCGTCCGGTCATCCTTGCGGACACGCAGGACAATCCCGGCGCGGGCGGAGACTCTAACACAACCGGCATGTTGCGCGCGCTTGTTCTGCAAGGCGCTACACGCGCGGCGCTTGGCAATATGGTCGACCCGGAAGCGGCGCGGCTCGCGCATGCGGCGGGTGTCGCTGCCCAGATCGACATCGCTTTGGGCGGCTTTTCCAACATCGTGGGAGACGCTCCTTTCGAGGGGCGCTTTACCGTCGAGATGCTCTCGGACGGCAAACTGATCGCAAGCGGCCCCTATTTCGGGGGTGCACCTCTGGACATGGGGCCAAGCGCCTGTTTGCGGATCGGCGACGTACGGGTCGTCGTGACCAGTGCCAAGGCACAAATGGCCGACCGCGAAATGTACCGCTTCGTAGGTATCGAGCCCAAGGCACAGGCGATTCTCGTCAATAAAAGCTCCGTGCATTTCCGGGCAGATTTCGACCCCATCGCAGAGACGATCCTGACATGCACGGCGCCGGGGCCGATGCCTGTCAGCCCGGCGAGCCTGCCTTTCACTAATCTTGCGGAGGGGATCCGGCTCGAGCCAATGGGCCGCCCCTTCGCTGCTGTGCAACCTGACGAAAGGAGGCCCGAGACGATCCACTAAAGTTGCGCAAAAAAGGGTAGTTCAGCCCGGCGCATTTCTATCAACACATGGGAGTTACCGATGAATTTTACGACTACTTTGAAATCGACGTCGACCGGATTGCGCAACGCTTTGCGCAGCACGCTCTTCGGCGTCACGATGGCGGGCTTCGCCCTGATGTCGACTGCAGCCGAGGCGCAGCAGACGCTGCGTGTGGTCATGCACTCCGACCTGCGGGTGCTCGATCCGATCCTGACGACCGCCTACATGAGCCGCAACCACGGCTATATGATTTTCGACACACTCTACGCGCTTGATGCCGATCTGGTGCCACAGCCGCAGATGGTCGACAGCCATACCGTCTCGGACGATGGTCTGGTCTATACCTTCACGCTGCGCGAGGGGCTTATGTTCCACGATGGCGCGCCCGTGACGGGCGAAGATGTCGCCGCTTCCATTGCCCGCTGGGGCACGCGAGACGGCATGGGCCAGGTCCTGATGTCGTTCGTCGACAGCATGGCGCAGGGTGCAACGCCCAATGAGTTCGTCATCAACCTCAAGCAGCCTTACGGCCTTGTGATCGACAGTCTGGCAAAGCCCTCGTCGAACGTGCCGTTCATCATGCCAAAGCGGCTTGCCGAGACACCCTCGACTGAGCCAATCCCCGAGCAGATCGGATCCGGTCCGTTCAAATGGAGCGATGCGGAATTCCAGCCGGGCGTGCGTGCGGTTTACGAAAAGAACACCGATTATGTGCCGCGGAGCGAGCCTGCGAGTGCCGCCGCCGGCGGTAAGGTGGCGAACATGGACCGTGTCGAATGGGTCGTGATGGCCGATGATCAGACCGCGCTGAACGCGCTTCTGGCGGGCGAGATCGATTATTGGGAGCAGCCGCCGGCCGATTTGTTGCCGATTTTGAGCGCGAATCCCGATCTGACAGTCAAAAACCTGAACGCTTTGGGTTTCCAGACGATTATGCGGCCCAACACGCTGAACGCGCCCATGGATGACCCGCGGATCCGCAATGCGGCCATCGCATCGGTCAACCAAAAGGACGTTCTGGATGCACTCGTGGGTACACCTGAGCTCTATAACATCTGCGGAGCCATGTTTGTCTGCGACACACCGCTGGCCACGAATGTGGGCTCGGAGACGCTGACAGCAGGCAACGGGATCGAGAAGGCCAAAGCACTTCTGGCCGAAGCAGGCTATGACGGCACGCCGATCGTGATCATGCACCCGACAGACGTGGCATCGCTGCGCTCGCAGCCGGTCGTGGTGGCGCAAGCCATGCGCGATGCGGGCTTCGTCGTAGATCTGCAAGCTATGGACTGGCAGACGCTCGTGGGCAAACGCGCAAGCCAGGCCTCCATCGCTGACGGTGGCTGGCATATGTTTGTGACCAACTGGGTGGGCGCTGACGTGTTCAACCCGCTGGTCAACAACATGGTCAACGGCAAGGGTAAAGACGGCGGCTGGTTTGGCTGGCCTGATGTGCCACAGATCGAGGAACTGCGCACGGCCTACGCAACTTCGCAGTCTCTGGACGAGCAAAAAGCACTTGCTGAACAAATCCAGACGATCGCTTTCGAGGAAGGCATGTATGCGCCCATCGGTCAGTACTTTGTACCTACCGCATGGTCCAACTCGCTGAGCGGCGTGCTGGATGGACCTGCACCATTCTTCTGGAACATCAGCAAAGAATGATCTGAAGTCCGGCCCCGCGCATTCGTGTGCGGGGCCATCCCCCTTCGTTTTACCCCCCCCGAGAGGTCCGCCCGATGTACGTCTATATCCTCAAGCGTGTCCTTGCCGCGATCCCCGTGATGGGATTTGTCGCATTGTTCGTTTTCCTCCTGCTGCGCCTGACGCCGGGAGATCCTGCCGCGATCATCGCGGGCGATACCGCCACGCCCGAACAGCTCGAGGCGATCCGCACGTCGCTGGGCCTCAACGATCCGCTGGCGGTGCAATTTTTCAACTGGATCAGCCAACTGCTCCGCGGCGATTTTGGCACGTCAATCCTGTCGGGCAAACCGGTGATCGAGCTGATCGCTGACCGTATGGAACCCACGATCAGCCTCGCGCTGACCACCATCATCCTGTCGGTGCTGATCGCGGTCCCGCTGGGCGTGATCGCGGCCTGGAAGCAGGGCACGCTGATCGACCGCTTCGTGATGTTGTTGTCCGTGCTGGGCTTTTCGGTGCCGGTTTTCGTGATCGGCTATCTGATGATTTCGCTTTTCTCGATGCAGCTGGGCTGGTTCCCGGTCCAGGGGTTCAGGCCCATCGGTGACGGTGTGGGGGACTTCTTCCACCGCATCGCACTGCCGACCTTCACCCTTACACTGCTCTACATCGCGCTCATCGCGCGGATCACGCGGACCTCCATGCTTGAGATCCTCGGCGATGATTACGTGCGTACCGCGCGGGCCAAGGGCCTGCCGGAAACGCGGGTGCTGATGCACCACGCGCTGCGCAACTGCTCCGTTCCTATCATCACCGTGATCGGCATCGGTTTTGCGCTTATCATTTCAGGCGTCGTGGTGACGGAGAGTGTGTTCAACCTGCCCGGACTGGGGCGCCTTACCGTCGATGCCGTGCTGAGCCGGGATTATCCGGTCATCCAGGCCGTCATCCTGCTCGCCTCGCTGATCTATGTCGTGATCAACCTGTTGATCGATATCGCCTACGTACTGCTTGACCCAAGGATCCGTTACGCACGACCGATCAAACCGCCTCCATCGCCCCGCCTGACCGCATCTCCGCGCTCATGCGCACCCGCGAGATCGTCTTTTCCAGCCCGCTCGTGATGATCGCCTCGTTGATCCTCGTGATCGTGGTTCTTTCCGCGATTTTCGCGCCGTGGGTCGTACCACACGATCCGGTGCGCCTGTCGCCCTCAGTGCGGCTTAAGCCACCGACAGATGAATTCTGGCTCGGCACCGATGCCTTCGGGCGGGATCTTTTCTCCCGCATCATCTACGGCGGACGGATCTCTCTGGTGGTGGGGGTCGCGGCTGCGATTTTTGCCGTGGCGCTTGGGCTGCTGTTCGGTCTGCTCGCGGGCTATATCCGCTGGGTCGACGCTGTGCTGATGCGGGCCGTCGATGGCCTTATGGCGATCCCGAGCATCCTGCTGGCCATCGCGATCGTCTCGCTTTGGGGCGCGAGCCTCTGGACCGTGCTGGTGGCGATCACCATTCCCGAAGTGCCGCGCGTCGTCCGGCTCGTGCGCTCGCTGGTGCTGTCGGCGCGCGAGGAGCCTTATGTGGAAGCCGCGATTGCCGCAGGCACGCCGACCTGGCTCATCATGCGGCGCCATCTGGTCCCCAACACGGTTGCGCCGCTGATCATTCAGGGCACGTACATCTGCGCCAGCGCGATCCTGACCGAAGCGATCCTGTCGTTTCTGGGCGCGGGCATCAACCCGGAGACTCCGAGCTGGGGCAACATCATGGCCGAAGGGCGGATCTACTTCCAGATCAACCCCGGCATCGTGCTCTGGCCCGGTCTGGTCGTCTCCGTTGCGATCCTGTCCATCAACCTTCTGGGGGACGCGGTGCGTGACGCGCTCGATCCCCGCATGGCAAAACGGGGGATCGAGAGATGAGCCTGCTGGAAATCAAGAACCTTCGGATTGCCCTGAATGGCGATGAGGACAAGCAGGTGGTCAAGGGCCTCGATCTGAGCATCGAGCCCGGACAGACCATGTGTCTGGTGGGCGAGAGCGGCTCGGGCAAGTCCCTGTCGGCGCTTGCCACAATGGGTCTGTTGCCTTCGGTGCTCAAACCCATCGCGGGCTCGATCAAGCTCAAGGGCGAGAACCTGCTGGAGGCCGATGCCGCGCGGATGCGCAGCCTTCGCGCTGTCTCGATGTCGATGATCTTTCAGGAGCCGATGACGGCGCTCAACCCCGTTGCGCGCGTGGGCCAGCAGATCGAGGAAGTGTTGGAGTTCCACTCAGATCTTTCGCAATCGCGCAGGCGCACCCGCGTCAAGGAGATGATGGAAGCGGTGCATCTGCCCGATGTTGACAAGATGTACGAAAGCTTCCCGCACCAGCTGTCGGGGGGGCAGCGACAGCGGATCATGATCGCGATGGCGCTGGTGATGCGCCCGCAACTGCTGATCGCGGACGAGCCGACGACCGCCCTTGATGTGACCACGCAGGCGCAGATCCTGAGCCTCATCCGCGAGTTGCGCGAGGATCAGGGGGCGGCGGTGCTGTTCATCACCCACGATATGGGGGTGGTCAGCGAAATAGCCGACGATGTCACCGTGCTCAAGCTGGGCGAAGTGATGGAGACGCAAAGCGTGGACGCACTGCTGCGCCATCCGCGTACCGATTACACGCGTGCGCTGCTCCGCGCGGTACCGAGCCACGTGCCACGCATGGCCCGGGCCGCGCAATCGGACAATGTTGTGCTGTCGACCAATGACCTGTGTAAAACCTACGGAGGCGGCGGTTTTTTCGGTAAGGGCCGCGAAGTGAAGGCCGCGCAGGATGTGAGCATCAGCATCACGAAGGGCCGCACGCTTGGCATCGTGGGCGAAAGCGGCTCTGGCAAGACGACGGTTGCGCGCTGCATCATGCGGCTCATCGATCCCACGTCAGGCACCATCATGGTGGGCGGCACGGATATCGCCACGATGTCGCAAAAGGAGCTCAAGCCCCAGCGGAAGAACATCCAGATCGTATTTCAGGATCCCATGCGCTCGCTCAATCCGCGTATCGAGGTGGGGCAGTCCATCATCGAGGGGCCGCTGAATTTCGGGGTGTCGCGCGATAAGGCTATGGCCCGCGCGCGTGAACTGCTTGAACTCGTGGGCCTGCCTGCCAGCGCCGTCGACCGCTTTCCGCACCAGTTCTCGGGTGGCCAGCGCCAGCGTATCGCGATCGCACGTGCGCTGGCGATGGATCCAGATGTACTGGTGGCGGACGAGGCGGTCTCGGCGCTCGATGTGTCTGTCCAGGCGCAGGTCCTCGATCTGCTGGCCGAACTGCAGGAACGGCTGGGCCTTGGCATCCTGTTCATCACACACGATCTGGGGGTCGCGGCGCAGATTTGTGATGACGTTCTGGTGATGCAGCACGGCCGTGTGGTGGAATACGGACCCGCCGCACAGGTGCTGGGATCACCGCAACAGGACTATACCAAGGCATTGATCAAGGCGGCCCCCGGTCGGCATTGGGATTTCGCAAATTTCCGCCCGTTCTCGGACGCGGCAGAGTAATACCGGAGAGGCACAGACATGAGTATCCTGCCCATCATCGCACAAAGCACAGACGAGCTGACTGCGATTTTCAAAGATCTGCACGCGCATCCGGAAATCGGGTTCAATGAGCACCGTACGGCCGGGATCGTGGCGCAAAAGCTCAAGGAATACGGCGTAGACGAGGTACATACTGGCATCGCAGGGACCGGTGTTGTCGGCCTCATCGAGGGGAGCCGGAAGGGCACGCGGCGGATCGGGCTGCGCGCGGATATGGACGCGCTGCCGATCGACGAGCGGACCAATCTGCCGTATTCCTCAAAAACACCGGGCATCATGCACGCTTGCAGCCACGACAGCCACACCACCATGCTGCTGGGTGCGGCCAAGCATCTGGCGCAGACCCGCGATTTCGCGGGCACGGCGGTCGTGATCTTTCAGCCTGCGGAGGAGGGCCTTGGCGGTGCGCGCGGGATGCTTGCCGACGGTCTGTTCGACCGCTTCCCCTGTGACGAGATCTACGGCATGCATAATTCGCCCAACGGCAAGCCGGGCACGGTAGGGATCTGCAAAGGTGCCGCGATGGCAGGGGCGTCGTTTTTCGATATCACCATTCAGGGCAAGGGCAGCCATGCCGCCATGCCGCATCAATCGCGCGACCCGCTGGTGATCGCCTCTGCGCTGGTCGGCAGCCTGCAAACGATCCTTTCGCGCAACGTGGCCCCGCTCGACACCTGTGTGCTCTCGGTGACGCAGTTGCACTCCGGCTCCGCCTATAACGTGGTACCCGATACCGCGACGCTGGCGGGCACGATCCGCTACTTCAAAGACGAAGTTTGCGATCTGGCGCACAGCCGCATGCGCGAGCTTTGCGAGGGCTTCGCCAAGGCTTATGGTGTCGAGATCCACATCGATCTGCGCAACATTTTCGATGTACTGATGAATGATGCCGACCTGTCAGACGCTTATCTTGAAGCGGCCGAAGACATCGTGGGCAAGGAGAATATCAGCGGCACGCAGGAGCCCGCAACGGGATCGGAAGATTTCGCGGATATGCTCAAGGTCGTGCCGGGAGCCTATTGCCGTGTGGGCCATTCAGGCACCACGGGCCTGCACAATCCGAGCTTTTTCCTCGATCCCGAAATTCTGCCGGTAGGTGCCTCCATCATGGCACGCATCGCCGAGCGCCGCCTGACCGCCTGAAAGGATACTTAGATGAACCCCCTTGAGTTGCCCTTCGACACGGCCGAGATGCTGGCGGGCTTGAAGCCCTGGATCGAGTGTGAAAGCCCCACCTATGATGCGGCGGCGGTCAACCGGATGATGGATATTGCAGCCTACGATATGGCGGCACTGGGCGCGCATGTGGAACGGATCCCGGGGCGCATGGGCTTTGGCGGATCGGTCCGCGCGAAATTCCCGCATCCCGATATGGACCGCAAGCCGGGCATCCTGATCGCAGGGCACATGGACACGGTTCATCCCATCGGCACGCTCGACGTGCTGCCCTTCAAGCCCGACGGCGATATCTGCTATGGGCCGGGCCTGATGGATATGAAGGGCGGCAATTACACGAGCCTCGAGGCCGTCCGCCAATTGATCCGTGCGGGGCTTCAGACGCCACTGCCGGTGACAGTGCTGTTCACCCCAGACGAGGAGGTAGGCACGCCCAGCACACGCGGGCTGATCGAGGCGGAGGCCGCACGCAACGCATATGTGCTGGTGCCGGAGCCCGGCCATGACGATGGCGGTGTCACGATCGGGCGCTATGCCATCGCGCGCTTCGAGATGCGCACCGTGGGACAGCCAAGCCACGCGGGTGCGCGCCTGTCGGATGGGAAATCGGCCATTGCGGCCATGGCACGCAGGATCGTCGAGATCGAGGATATGACCGGCCCTGATTGTACGTTCAGTGTCGGCGTAATCCACGCGGGCCAATGGGTGAACTGTGTATCTTCATCCTGCGATGCACAGGTGCTCAGCATGGCGAAAAAGCAAGAAGACCTGGACGACGGAGTGAAACGCATGCTGGCCCTTCAAGGCACGCAAAACGGTGTCGAATTTCAGGTTACCCGTGGGGTGACGCGCCCCGTTTGGCAGCCCGATACGCCGGGAACTCTCAAGATATTCGAAATCGCCAAGGAAATCGCGAAGGAGCTGGGTTTCACGCTCGAGGGCCGGAGCCAGGGCGGGGGTTCAGATGGTAATTTCACCGGCGCCATGGGCATTCCCACGCTGGATTCGCTTGGGGTGCGGGGCGCAGGACTGCACACGCTGACCGAACATATCAGGATCGATAGCCTCACCGAGCGCGCGCGCCTCATGGCGGGCTTGTTGATGCGGCTCAGCTGAACGCGGCGGTTTTCGGGTGTTGATATTGCATTGCTCTGCGAATGCCCCATCATTAGCACCTGGTTATTCTCGAAGAGGAAGATGTAGATGGTACGCCTGACAGCAAAAGACTTCGACCCCAAGCTATTGGAGCTCTACGATTTTTACGCCCATGGTATGATTACCAAACGGCAGTTTTTGGATGGTGCGGCGAAATTTGCTGTCGCGGGCATGACCGCGACCACGATTTTGGGTCTTATGGCACCCAACTATGCGCTGGCCGAGCAGGTCTCGTTCAACGATCCTGAAATTTTGCCCGAGTACATCATGTACCCGTCGCCCAACGGTCACGGCGAAGTGCGCGGCTATCTGGTGCGCCCTGCGGGGGTCGAGGGAAAACTACCCGCAGTCGTCGTCGTGCATGAGAATCGCGGGCTCAATCCCTACATCGAGGATGTGGCACGGCGGCTGGCAAAGGCTGGCTTCATGGCGCTGGCACCCGATGGCCTTACGTCCGTAGGTGGTTATCCCGGCAACGATGCGGAGGGTCGGACGCTGCAAAGTAGCGTGGATCCCGAAAAGCTGATGAACGATTTTTTTGCCGCCGTGGAATTCATGATGGCGCATGAGGGATCTACCGGCAATGTAGGCATCACCGGCTTTTGCTACGG
>JAGXHD010000117.1 GCA_024636395.1 Sulfitobacter sp. | reverse complement strand
GTGCCACAGAAGGTCGCAGGGACGATCTCCGACGGCGTGGGTTGTTTGCCCAGTTCGGGGTCGGTCGGGACATAGGGGGTCGCATAGGCCTGCATGAGCCGCTCGAAAGGGGCCATATCGCCCGCAGTGGCGGCTTCGATCATTTGCTCGATGCGGTGGTTGCGGGGGATCACGGCGGGATTGGAGGCATCCCTGAGCGCTTGTGCATCTGGCAGGGCTGCGGTCCGGGCAGCGTGGCGCTGCGCCCAGGCCTCAAAGGCGGAACGGTCGGTGAACTGGTCCCGAGCGGCATCCCTGCCCAAGGCCCTGAATGTATTTGTGAAATCTGCGGCGTCGCGCTGCATCAGGTCCAGCAGGGACTGGATGAGATCGGCATCTTCCGGGGTCGGGTCCGCAATTCCCAGTTTGGCCGCGAAGCGCTGCAGCCACGCCGCCTCGATCTGGTCCGGCATGGCGTGGATCACGGCAGTGGCCTCCTCTACGGCGGCATCCTTATCCTCAAAGAGCTGGATGAGGGCAGTGGCCAGCTGCGCCATGTTGAACATCGCCATGTTGGGCTGGTTCCCATAGGCGTAGCGCGCCTGTTGATCGATGCTGGAAAACACGCGGCCCATGGCGAAATCATCCATGAATGCACAGGGGCCGTAATCGATCGTCTCGCCCGCGATGCTGCAGTTATCGGTGTTCATCACACCGTGGATGAAGCCGACAGACATCCATGCCGCGATGAGCTCCGCCTGCCGGGCGCAGACGGCGCGCAGCAGACCCATCGGGCCCTGTGCATCGGGATAGTGGCGCGCGATGGCGTAATCGGTGAGGGTTTGAAGCTCCTGCACCTGACCGCGGTGGGCGAAAACCTGAAAGGTGCCGACGCGTAGATGGCTGGCGGCAACGCGGGTGAGAATGGCGCCGGGCAGCATGCCTTGCTCGCGCAAGATATCCTCGCCCGTGCTGACGGCCGCAAGCGCTCGGGTAGTCGGGATGCCGAGCGCGTGCATCGCCTCCGACACCACATACTCGCGCAGCACGGGCCCCAGCCACGCGCGCCCGTCACCGCCGCGCGAATAGGGGGTGCGGCCAGAGCCTTTTAGCTGAATATCGCGGCGTATGCCGTTGTTATCAGTTACTTCTCCAAGGAGGATTGCGCGACCGTCTCCGAGTTGGGGGTTGAAGTTGCCGAACTGGTGGCCCGCGTAGAGCTGGGCGATGGGCGCGGAATTTTGGGGTATTTCATTACCGCTGAAGACGGTCGCCAGCGTGGCGTCATCGGCTGCGTCTATCTTTAAGAGCTTTGCTAGATTCGTGTTAAACGCCAACAGCTTAGGCGATTTAACTGATGTAGGAGATACCCGCGTATAGAAGGCATCCGGCAGTGCGGCATAGCTGTTGTCGAAGGCAATCTGCATGGCGGGCTCCTTCAGAGACGTTTGGACATGAACAGGTAGTTTTCGTTCAGCACGAAACCTGCACGGCGGTAGAGTTTGAGCGCGGCGCTGTTGCGCTTGTCGACCTCGAGGTGGATCATGCGCAGCCCACCGCCCGAGAGGGCGCGCGGCAGCGCCACCAGCGCCTCGGAGGCAATTCCGCGCCCGCGCACGCCCGGGCGGATATAGATCTCGTCGATGGTGCCATCAAGGCCGCCAAATTCGACCGACCAGGTGAATGTTATTACGACGTATCCGATGGGCGTGCGGGGCGGGCCGATCAGATAGGCGCAGCCGTGCGGGATACCGTCCAGTAAGGGGATCAGACCGCTGCGCCTGCGTTCAGGCGTGGAAGTGATGCCTTCTTCGGCGTGGAAAGCGGCGACGAGGACAAGCAGCGGGTCAAGATGTTCAGGCCCCGCAAGCGTGAGGGCGGCGCTCATAAGCGTGCGAGCCGTTCGGTCAGCAGGTCAAAGAAGCCGTCTGCGTCGATCCCGCCCATGAAGGTGGCGTTGGGCGGGCGGCCCGTGACGCTCCACCAATCCGCGACAGTCATGCCCATGGTAAGCTCGGAGGAGGTCTCGATCTCGACGTTGATATGCCGGCCGGTGAACAGATCGGGCTGGATCAGATAGGCGGTGACGCAGGGATCGTGCAGCGGCGCGCCGGTGCTGCCGTATTTTTCCTTGTCAAAGCGCTCGAAGAAGTCGGTCATCTGCGCCACAGCGATACCCGCAGGTGTACCCAAACCGCGGAAGGCATCGTTGCGGGCCTGCGTCACAAGCGCCTTATGCGTGACGTCGAGTGGCATGACCACAATGGGCGCACCACATCTAAACACAATATCAGCAGCTTGTGGATCGACGTAAATGTTGAACTCTGCGGAGGGCGTGATGTTGCCCCCCTCGAAATACCCGCCGCCCATCAGGACGATCTTGGCGATGCGGGCGGCGATATCGGGGGCTTTGCGCAGGGCTGTCGCGATGTTGGTGAGCGGTCCCAGAGTGCAAAGCGTTACGGTCCCGGGCGCGAATGTGCGCAGCTGGTCGATGATGAAATCGACCGCATGGCCTTTTGCCATGGGCATGGTGGGATCGGGCAGCGTAGGGCCATCGAGGCCGGTTTTGCCATGAACATGCTCGGCGGTGACCAGATCGCGGCCCATTGGCCGATCGCAGCCCGCGTAGACCGCAATATCAGGGCGGCCCGCCAGTTCGCACACGATGCGGGCATTGCGCGTGGTCAGCGGCAGGGGCACGTTGCCCGCAACGCAGGTGAGGCCCAGCACTTCGACATCCTCGGGGCTGGCCAGCGCCAGCAGAATCGCCACGGCATCGTCCTGACCGGGATCTGTATCAATGATGATTTTGCGCGCTGGCATGGAGTAATCCTCAGGTTTGGCGGTACTGTACGGTCCGCGGGCACACTGGCAAGCCGCAGACCCGATGTCCAGAGATCAGGGCGTCTGTGCGCAAGGCTGCGCTGCCGTGTTACGCGTTGGCGGATTTTTCCGCCGCTTTGACGGCATCCCAGAGCGCGTCCATTTCCGCCAGATTGCTCTCGCCCGGCGTTTTGCCCAGGGCACGTAGGCGGGCCTCGACACCGGAGAATCGGCGGGTGAATTTATCGTTTGCGGCGCGCAGGGCGGCTTCCGGCTCGATCCCCAAGTGGCGGCCCAGATTGGCCATGACGAACATCAGATCGCCGAATTCTTCGAATTGCTCGGCGGCGGAAAGAGTGTCGCGTGCCTCGACCAACTCCGCCGCTTCTTCCTGAATTTTCGCGATCACGTCCGTGGTATCGGGCCAGTCAAATCCAACACGTGCCGCGCGTTTTTGCAATTTGTAGGCGCGCAAAAGTGCGGGCAGGCCGACCGCAACCCCCTCGAGCGCGCCCTGCTGGTCATTGTCCGCGCGCTCGGTGGCCTTGATCGCCTCCCAATCGGCGGTTTGTTGTTCGGCGGATTTATCGCGGCTCTCGTCACCGAAAACATGCGGATGGCGCGCGACCATTTTATTGGATATTGTGCGGACGACGGATTGGAACGTGAAATGGCCCGCTTCTTCACCCATGGCCGTGTGATAGACCGATTGCAGCAGCAGATCACCTAGTTCGCCCTCCAGATCGGCGAAATCGCGGCGCGCGATCGCATCGGCGACCTCATAGGCCTCCTCAATGGTGTAGGGCGCGATGGTGTCGAAATCTTGCTCGATGTCCCAGGGGCAACCGGTGTTTGGGTCGCGCAGGCGGCGCATGATTTCCAGCAGACGCTCGATGCCTGCGTTTTGGTCGTTTATCAGGTCGTCTGTCATTGCGGGTCCTTCTCGTTCGGTGTCAAATAAGGACAACTTTAGTCAGGAGTCCACCCATGCCCATCATCAACCGGATCGCCGATTTCGCCAGTGACATAGCGACCTGGCGCCAGCATCTGCACACAATTCCGGAGCTGGGATTCGACTGCCCCAAGACGGCGGCGTTCATCAAGGAGCGGCTGGAGGAGTTCGGGGTAGACGAGATTCACACAGGCATTGCCCAAACCGGGATCGTGGCGATCATCGAGGGGCGTGGCGCGGGCCGCACTGTGGGCCTGCGCGCGGATTTCGACGCGCTGCCGATCACGGAGGAAACCGGGGTCGCGTATCTGTCGACCCACGCAGGCAAGATGCACGCCTGCGGCCACGATGGGCACACTGCGATGCTGTTGGGGGCGGCGAAATATCTTGCGGAGACGCGCAATTTCGCGGGCCGCGTGGCGCTGATCTTCCAGCCGGCCGAGGAAGAGGGCGGCGGCGCGCAAGTGATGTGCGCCGAAGGGATCATGGACCGGTTCGATATCGCCGAGGTCTACGGCATCCACAATATGCCGGGTGGCGAGGAGGGGACGTTTTATACCCGTCCGGGGGCGATCATGGCCGCGGTGGATTCGTTCACCATCAAGATCAAGGGGCGCGGCGGGCATGGCGCCATGCCGCACGAGACGGCCGATCCGGTGGTCGCGGCTTGCGGCATCGTAACGGCGATCCAGACCATCATCAGCCGCAACACACATTCGGGTGCGGAGAGGGTGATTTCGGTCACGCAGATCCATACCGGCACGGCGAGCAACATCATTCCCGATACGGCGATGATCAATGGCACGGTGCGCACCTTCGATGCCGAGACGAAAGCGACGATTGTGGAGCGGATGGCGCAGATCGTGCAGGGGCAGGCGGCCAGCTACGGCGTGGAGGCGGAACTCGATTACGAGGACGGCTATCCGGCGACCGTGAACGCGGAGGCGCAGACGGCCTATGCCGAGGGTGTTGCGCGCGATGTGGTGGGAGAGGCCCATGTCGAGGCTGATTTCGCAAAGGTCGCGGGGGCGGAGGATTTCTCTTACATGCTCGAAGAGCGTCCCGGCGCCTATCTGTTTCTGGGGGCGGGGCCCGGCGCGGGGCTGCATCATCCTAAGTTCAACTTCAACGACGAGATCTCCTCGGTGGGGGCGTCGTTTTTCGTGCGGCTCGTCGAGCAGATGCAGCCGGTACAGCAGGGGGCCTGAGCAATGGGACTTGAAGATGCAAAGGCTCAGGTCGATCAGGCGTTTACGCGCGAGGATCTGAAAGGTCCGAGCTTCGAGAACGCTTTTGGCGGGGCGACGTCGTTTCTGCGGCGCAAATACACCAAGGATCTGAGCGGCGTTGATATCGCCGTGACCGGCGTGCCCTTCGATCAGGCGGTGACAAACCGCACCGGCACGCGGTTGGGCCCGCGCGCGATCCGCGAGGCGAGTGCTTTGCAGCCCTACGATCCGCCCTATGGCTGGGATTTTGACGTATTGGCCGAGCGCGCCATCGTGGATTACGGCGATCTGGCGTTCGATTATGCTAAGGTGTCCGAGTTTCCGGCGACTTTGACCCGCCATATCAAGGGGATACTTGACGCAGGCGTAGCGAGCGTCGCGCTGGGTGGGGATCACTACATCAGTTTTCCGATCCTGAAGGCGTACTATGAGACTTTCGGCCCGATGAGCCTGCTGCATTTCGATGCGCACAGCGATACCTGGGTCGACGATGATATGGAGCGGATCGACCACGGCACCATGTTCTACAAGGCGATCAAGCTGGGATATGTGGATCCGAAAACCTCCGTTCAGGTTGGGATCCGCACCCATAACGACGACACGATGGGCGTGACAACGATCGACGCCCGTGAGGTGCACGAGCGGGGCACGGCGGCGGCGGTTGAGAAGATTAAGAAGATATTAGGGAATAATCCCACATATCTAACATTTGACATAGATGCACTTGATCCGGCTTTCGCACCGGGGACGGGCACGCCCGTGTGGGGCGGGTTGGCAAGCTGGCAGGCGGCGGCGATGTTGCGCGATCTGGCGGGGATCAACATTCGCGGCGGCGATATTGTCGAAGTATCCCCGCCGTTCGACACCACGGGGGCCACGGCCATCGCGGGCGCGCATGCGGCGACGGAAATATGCTGCCTTTTGGGCGCGCGGATGAGGAGCGGCGGATGAGCGAGAAGAACCAACCCATCGGTGGCAATGAACTGGCGCGTTTTTCGGGGCCGGGGACCTTCATGCGGCTGCCGTCTGTCAATGATCTCAAGGGGCTGGACGTTGCCGTACTGGGGATTTCGATGGATATCGGTACCTCGTGGCGCTCGGGCACGCGCTTTGGCCCCAAGCAGATCCGCGCCGAAAGCGCGATGCTGCGGCCCTACAATCTGGCAACAGGCGCCGCGCCCTTCGACAGCCTGCAGGTGGCTGATATTGGAGATCTGGCAATCAATACCTTCAATCTCAAGAATAGTTTGTCAATCATCAAAGAGAGTTATGATGCGATCCTAATGTATGACGTGATGCCGATGGCGATGGGGGGCGATCATTCGATCACCCTGCCGATCCTGAGGGCGATGGCAAAGCGGCACGGGCCCGTAGCACTTATTCATATTGACGCTCATGCTGACGTAAACGACGAGATGTTCGGTGAGAAGGAAACTCACGGCACGGTGTTCCGTCGCGCTTACGAAGAAGGGCTGATCAGGCCCGAGAAAACCTATCAGATCGGCATACGCGGCACCGGATATGCCGCGACGGATTTCACGGAGGCTGCCGGTTGGGGATTTCAGCAATGGCCCGCCGAGGAGCTGTGGGGCCGCAAGCTCGACCAGTTGGCGGGCGAGATCCGGCGCGATATCGGGGATACTCCCACGTATATCACATACGACATCGACAGCCTCGATCCGGCCTATGCGCCTGGTACCGGCACGCCGGAGATCGGCGGGCTGACCACGCCTCAGGCGCTGGAGCTCATTCGCGGGTTCAAGGGGCTTAATGTCGTTGGTTGCGATCTGGTCGAGGTCTCGCCGCCCTATGATCCGTCGGGCAATACCGCGCTTACGGCGGCAAATTTGATGTACGAGATGTTATGTGTTCTACCCGGCGTTGCTTACAGGTGAAGCTCAGGGGATCTAGATGAAGGTGCGTAGTATGATTTGGTTTGTTGTGATTGCAGGGATCCTTGCGGGGGTGGCATTTATCAGACTGGCTCCGAGCGATGTGGCGCGCTGGCACAAGCCGATCGGCGATGCGGAAAACACGACCGGCGACGGTTGGGCCGCGCGGGTGGTCCCTGCAACGCCGGGGCTGCTGTCGGATTTGCATCAGGGGATGCTGAGGTTGCCGCGCACGGAATTGCTGGCGGGTAGCGTGGCTGAGGGCCGGCTGACCTATATCACCCGCTCGAAGGTGATGGGATTTCCCGATTACACCACCGTCGAGCAGGACGGCGACCAGATCAAACTCTACGCGCGGCTGCGGTTCGGCAAATCAGATCTTGGTGTGAACGGCAAACGTCTGGACGGGCTGCTTGAGGATGTCCGTGGCAAACGGAGTGGCGCCAAGGGGGAAGATGGGGCGTGACAGCTCCGAGCTGAGGCAGCCGTTTTGCGTCTCGCGCCACATCGGAACATTGAGCGACATCTGGCATTGTGCCGTGAACATGCGCCCGCCGACCTGCAAACAGATCGACTCGCCAAGCTCGATCCGGCCACCGCTGCTGTCGGTGCAGTAGCAATCAATCGTCTTGGCCTGTTTGACCGCCTGTGCCTGTGCGGCGAGCGGGGCCAGGATGAGAAGGAGGGCGAAGCGTTTCATCTCTCCTTCATAGCATGACGCCGCCCTTGACCAAAGTGATTTCATAGGCCACTTGAACGCCATGATACCCATGGACTGCCTTGCCCAGATCACCGCCCGTTTCGAGTATCTCGAGGCGGCCATGTCGTCTGCAGGGGGCGATATTTCCAAGCTGGCGAAGGAATACAGCGATTTGCGGCCCGTGGTGGAGCAGATCGCGGCCTATCGCGTGCTGCTCGACGACCTCGCAGGCGCGCGCGAGATGCTTGCCGATCCTGAAATGGCCGCGATGGCGCGTGAGGAGATCTATGCGATCGAGAGCGCCATGCCCGCTGCGGAGGCGTCCCTGCAACTGGCGCTGCTGCCGCGCGACGAGGCGGACGCGCGGCCCGCGATGCTGGAGATTCGGCCCGGCACGGGGGGCGATGAGGCGGCGCTGTTCGCGGGCGATCTGCTGCGGATGTACCACCGCTACGCCGAGGCGCGCGGCTGGAAGCTTGATGTCATCGAGCAGCAGTTGACCGAATTGGGCGGGATTAAGGAAGTTGTTGCGCATATCACCGGCGAGAATGTGTTTGCGCGGCTGAAATACGAGAGCGGCGTTCACCGGGTGCAGCGCGTGCCCAGCACGGAAAGTCAGGGCCGCGTGCATACCTCCGCCGCCACTGTGGCCGTGCTGCCGGAGGCGGAGGACGTGGATATCGTCATTGCGACCAACGACATCCGCATCGACACCTACCGCAGCTCCGGTGCGGGTGGCCAGCACGTCAACACCACCGATTCTGCCGTGCGGATTACGCATATTCCGACGGGGATCGTGGTCACCAGCTCCGAGAAATCCCAGCACCGCAACCGCGAGATCGCGATGCAGGTGCTCAAGACACGCCTCTACGATGCCGAGCGGCAGCGCATCGATACAGAGCGATCCGACAGCCGCTCTGCGCAAGTGGGCAGCGGCGACCGGAGCGAGCGGATCCGGACCTATAATTTCCCGCAGGGACGCCTGACCGATCACCGGATCAATCTCACCCTCTACAAGCTCGACGCGGTGATGCAGGGCGACCTCGACGAGATCGTGGACGCGCTCACGGCGGATGCGCAAGCCAAAATGCTTGCGGAGATGGGGCAATGACGACGGCAGCCGTGGCCATGGCTGCGGCGACGGCCAAGCTGCGCGCGGCGGGCGTGCCGGATCCGGCGCGCGACGCGCGGTTGCTGCTGGCCCATGCTGCGCGTGTGGATGCTGCGCGGATCACCCTGATCGCGCCGGAGGAAATCGCCCCTGAGATTTCTGAACGCTACGAGCATCTCATTTCCTTACGCGCGGTGCGCGTGCCGGTCTCCCATCTGGTGGGGGAGCGGGCCTTTTACGGGCGTGGTTTCAAGATCAGTTGCGAGGTGCTGGACCCGCGGCCCGAAACCGAGACGCTGATCGAGGCCGCGCTGGCAGTGCCTTTTGAGCGGGTGCTGGATCTGGGCACGGGATCGGGCTGCATTCTCGTGACGCTGCTGGCCGAATGCGCGACGGCTACGGGCGTGGGTGTCGATTTGTCCGAGGGTGCCTGCTTGCAGGCCAGTGCCAATGCGGTGCTGCACGGG
>JAGXHD010000116.1 GCA_024636395.1 Sulfitobacter sp. | reverse complement strand
TTCCTCGGCTTCTTCGTCCTCGATGATGTTGATGCCCATCTCGGACAGCATCGACATCACGTCCTCGATCTGCTCGGACGAGACCTGATCGGGCGGTAGCACGGTGTTGAGCTGATCGTAGGTGATGTAGCCCTTCTCGCGCGCATCACCGATCATCTTTTTAACAGCCGCTTGGGACATGTCCAGCGAGTGGCCGCTGTCTGTATCGTCGTTCTTGGCGTCTTCGTTGGTGTCTTTGGCAGCCATCAAGCGCTCCTATCTGTCCCTGAACGAATCACACGGTAGCGATTCGGTTATTCGAATCATGCGGGGTTTGTGGTGATTCTTAAACCCGACACTCTTATTTTTCCGCTCATTGCGGCGATTTGGATACCCGAAGGCAACAATGCTGCCCTAAGATAAGTGTGTTTTGACCCTCAGGGACCCTTCCGGCCGCCCTTCGAAAAGTCGATCTGGTCGAAGAGGCTGCGGCTCTTGGCGACCTGTTCTCGGTCCAGCCGCGCGCCATTGTCGGCGATCACGTATTCTGCCTTGTCCTCTTGGCCCGCCCGCTGGGCCCGGTCCGCCGCTTTCGCGGCCTCGGCCAGCCGCCACGTCACACCCTCGTCAGCTTCTCCGCTCAAATCGTCCGCCGCATCCTGTACTTCGTCCTTCAGTCCCCGCACAGCCGCCAGCTTGGCCAGCTCCTCGGCGATGGTCATCGTTGTGATTTCGACATCGCCGGGCTTGCGGACACACGGCGTGATAGCGACATGGCGCTGGCCCAACAGCTTTTCAAGGGCATCGCTCCCGAGCGATTGCGCAATCTTTCCGCGCAGCACCTCGGCCCCCTCGGGCGCATGGCGCAATACCAGATCGCGCAGCTGCGCGTGGTCCCCGTCGAGGCAGGCCATCCGCTCCAGCCCGCTCTCGAAAGGCTCGACGACTTGCGGACAGCTGATGCAAGCCGCGAGTATGACCGCTTCGCGCAAATGATCCGTCGCGCGCTGATCAGACGCCATGGCCAGCATTGAGGATTTTGCCCCTGCAGAGGGCCCTTGCGGCGCGCGGGTGCCCCAGGGCTTTCCCCACTGGCCACCGCCACTCCGGCCACCACCAGGCGCCGCGACCTTCATGCCACCCCCACCCATACCGCCACCGCCGGGTTTCGCGCGGAACAGCTGCCAGCGCATGTCCTTGATCGCCTGCCCGTAATGGCTGCGGATGCTTGGATCCTTGATCAGCATGATCTTCTCGCGCAGCGACTTGTCGAGTGCAGCCTTGCGCTCCGGGCTATCGAAGTTCCGGCCCTCGATCTCGCGGTTCCACAGCAGCTGCACCATCGGCACCGCCGCATCGATCAGACTTTGCACCGCTCCAGCGCCCGCCGATTTGAGCAGATCATCGGGGTCCTGGCCCTCCGGCATCATCGCAAAGCGCAGGCTGCGCCCCGCTTCCAGCAGCGGCAGTGCCAGATCAATGAGCCTCAGCGCCGCCCGCTGCCCCGCCGTGTCGCCATCCAGCGTGATGATCGGCTCGTCGGAGATCCGCCACAGCATCGCCAGCTGGTTCTCGGTGATCGCCGTGCCCAAGGGCGCCACGCTCGCGCCAAATCCCGCCTCGCTGAGCGCGATCACATCCATATAGCCCTCCGCTACCAACAAGGGCTGCCCCTTGCCCGCCGCCACGCGCGCATCTTTGACATTGTAGAGCGAGCGCCCTTTGTCAAAAAGCTCGGTCTCCGGCGAATTGAGGTATTTCGCCTTGTCCTCGGGGTCCATCGCGCGGCCCCCAAAGGCAATCGCGCGCCCGCGCGCATCTCGGATCGGGTACATGATCCGTCCCCGGAAGGTATCATATGGCTTGCCGCCCTTGGTAGGCGGCTTGGCCAGCCCAGCCCCCAATATCAGATCGTCGGCAATGTCCTTGCCCTTGAGCGCATCCCAAAGCCCCTGCCAGCTGTCGGGCGCGAAGCCGATCTCCCAGCGGTCGCAGACCTCCTGCGACAATCCCCTCCGGTCCAGATAGGCCCGCGCGTCAGACGCCGCCCCTGTGCGTAGCTGCAAGCGGAACCATTTGACCGCCAACTCCATCACATCGGCCAGATCCTTGCGCGCATCCGCCTTCTCAGCGGCTCGGGGGTCACGCTCGGGCATAGGCATCCCGGCTTCGCCCGCCAGAATCTCCACCGCCTCCATGAAGCTCACGTTCTCCGTCTCGCGGACAAAGGAGATCGCATCGCCCTTCGCGTGGCAGCCGAAGCAGTAATAAAACCCCTTCCGGTCATCCACGTGAAAACTGGCGGACTTTTCCTGATGGAACGGGCACGGCGCCCACATGTCGCCCTTGCCCTGATTGGACTTGCGCGCATCCCACATGACCTTACGGCCCACAACCTGTGACAGGCTGGAGCGGGTACGCAACTCATCAAGAAATCCGGGTGGGAGGCTCATACCATCCAATATGGGCAGCGCGCGCCCAGAGTCCAGACACGCCGCCGCTTGGTCAGCCGCTTATTGCCCCGACTCTGTCCCTGCGCCGGGGTCCTTGCGCTGCCGCTATTGCGCCAGACACATCTCGTTCCATGCCGCTTTCAGATCGGCGGAGCGCAGGTCCCCCATCGCCATCCCGTAAACCCAAGGGGTCACAAGTGGCACCACGGCGCTGTACTTCTCAGGCCATGAGGGTGCGCTATCGGCAATGTGAGAGACGACCTGACGCTCGCCCACACGCGCCACACGCGCCGCCTGAACTGCCGCCACCACATCGCTTTGATAGCCACAGTCATCAACTTTGGACGTTTGGGCAAAAGCGGGTGCCGCGACACCGACGCACAATACGATACTCAACACACGGATCATAACTCACTCCAGTTCAACAGATGTTGCGCGGCTTTTATCGTCGCGCCGCTACGGCTGCCAGTGCAGTCGCCAAATCGTGAACGAGCGTCGCCGCCATTGAGCGGAAAACCGCGATCATGAACTCGTCTTCGCCCGCCCGCGTGATGCTGGCATGCATGTGCCCCAGTTGCGTGCGCGCCGTGGCACCCAGACCAAAGGCCGCTAGCCGCATGTCCACGGGCACCAGCCGGGCCAGCGCATCGGCCCCACCCGGCCCCGTCAGCGTCACAACCGCCCAGGCGTCCGACTGGTCGACCACGGCGGCATAGGCTCCGAGGCTCGGCGCGGGCGGCGCGCCCATCAGCAGCGCCTCGCCCTGCCCCACCCAAATGCAGCGCCGCCGCGCATCACCGGTGCTGTGCAGAGGCGCGGGAAACGGCACCCCCAGCGCGCGGCCCAGCGCAGCCGTGGAGGCGCCCGTGAAGGGCGTCACCGACGTGATCGGCCCCACGTCCGCCTCAGTAACGGTTAGTGTCCCCACGGTAATCGGCAACAGCCCGGCGCAAGGGCTCATTGCGCGCAATTCATCCACGCAGCCGCCCTCCCTCAGGATCTACGAACACAGGGCTGCAAATCTCTACCTCGACTGTCAGATCGCGCAAATGGTCGCGCACCACCATTCGCTCGCCCATCCGCGCAGGCCCGTTCTTCACAAATCCCATCCCGATCATTCCCGCCGCATCGGGCGAGAAACACACCGAGGTGACATAGCCCTGATCCTGCGCATGCACATGCGCCGCCCCGGCCCCAAAGACATGCGCCCCCGCACTGAGCGTGGCCCCCGCATCCACAGGCCGCAGCCCCACCATACGCTCGCGCATCGGGTCAACCAGCCCCCCGCGGGCCGCCATCACGCGGCCCACGCAGTCCTTCTTGTCCGAAATCATACCCGCCATCCCGATATCATAGGCCGTCACCCGCCCGTGGATCTCGGCATGCGTGATATGTCCCTTCTCGATACGCAGCACGTTAAGCGCCTCCATCCCGTAGGCACCGCCGCCCAGCGCCTCCGCGCACGACACGAGCGCCTCGAACAGTGCCGCCCCATAGCGTGCTGGCACCGCGACCTCGTAGGCATGCTCACCCGAGAACGAGATCCGGAACAGCCGCGCCGCCACGCCCAAGACCTTGGCCACACCGCAAGCCATGAACGGCCAATTCTCGTTATCGATCGGCGTCTCCAAAACACCGTTCAGCAGCTCCCGCGCCTTCGGCCCCGCGACCGCAAACTGCGCCCACTGCTCGGTCACAGAGGTAAACGCCACGACCCAGTCGGGGTGCAGAACTTGAGTCACGAACTCCAGATGCCGCATCACCTCGCCTGCCGCCGCTGTGGTGGTAGTCATCACGTAATGCTCCGCCCCCATCCGCGCGCAGGTGCCGTCGTCCATCACCGTTCCGTCCTCGCGCAACATCAGGCCATAGCGCACGCGCCCCTGCTTCAGGGTCGAAAACATCCCCGTATAAACAAAATCGAGCAGCTTGGCCGCATCCGGCCCCTGAATGTCGATCTTTCCGAGCGTGCTCACATCGCACACACCGACCGTGCGGCGCACGTACCCCACCTCACGGTCACAGCTCTCCCGCCAAGTATTCTCACCATCACGCGGAAAATAGCTCGGCCTGTACCACAGCCCCGCCTCGATCATCGGCGCGCCCATCTCCACCGATCGCGCGTGCGAGGTCGTGAATCGCTCCGGCGCAAAGCCCTTGCCCTGCGCGCCCGCGCCCATCGCCGCAATCGCCACCGGCGAATAGGGCGGCCTGAATGTGGTCACCCCCGTCTCCGGGATCCCCCGCCCTGTGGCATCGGCTAATACCGCCAGAGCGCCCACATTCGAGTTCTTGCCCTGATCCGTCGCCATGCCTTGGGTCGTGTAGCGCTTCATATGCTCGACGGAGCGGAAATTCTCCACCGCCGCCTGCTTCACGTCCTTTACGCTCACATCGTTCTGAAAATCGAGCCACGCGCGCCCCTTGCCCGCCACAGCCCACAAGGGCGCGATCCGGTAAGGGGCATCTTCGGCCTCGGGCAGATCAACCTCCGCACCACCGCCCAAAGCTGCGATCTCATGCTCCGCAGCCTGAGCCCCCTCAGCTAGACAGGCCGCTGTCGAAAACGCGCCGTTGCAAGCTCCCGCCGCTTCCAGCCCCGGCACCATCCCCTCGACTGGCACGAAGGCCGCGATATCCTCGCGCCAGGCAGGTCGCCCGTTCATGTGACACGTCAGATGCACCGTCGGGTTCCATCCGCCCGACACCGCCAGACAGTCCGCCGCAACATTGATCTCGCGGCTACCCTTGCGGATCTTCACGCTTCTCAGCCCCATCCGCCCCGAGCTGCCGCACACCTGCGCGCCCAGATGCACCGGATACGGCAGGTCACCCACCTGCGCATCGCCGCGGCTGTCGATGAGCGCCACAACCTTCACGCCGGCGCTATGCAAATCCCGCGCTGTGCGGTGCGCATCATCGTTATTGCCGAACACAGCCACCGATTTGCCCGGTGCCACGCCCCAACGGTTCACATAGGCCCGCACCGCGCCAGCCATCATGATCCCGGGCCGGTCGTTATTCTCGAACGCAATCGGCCGCTCCAGTGCGCCCGCACACAGCACCGCACGCCGCGCCGTGATCCGCCAGAAGCATTCCAGTGGCGCGCGCCCGCGCGGTACATGATGCGCCACCCGCTCCAGCGCGCCGAACACACCGCCGTCATAGGCCCCCGTCACCGTCGTGCGCGTCATCAACCGCACGTTGGGCATCGCGGCCAGCCGGTCCGCTTGCGCCGCCGCCCACTGTGCCCCGGGCATGCCCCCAACCTCCTCGATCTCGGCCAGCAAACGCCCACCCATGCTCCGGTCCTCGTCGCAGACAATCACGTCGAGACCCGCCTCTGCCGCCACCTTCGCCGCCATCAGGCCAGCGGGGCCGCCGCCGATCACCAGCAGATCGCAGAACGCAAACGCCCGATCGTACGTATCGCCGTTATGCGCCCCGCTCAACGCGCCCAGCCCAGCCGCACGGCGGATGACAGGCTCATAGAGCTTTTCCCAAAACGCCTTGGGCCACATGAACGTCTTGTAATAGAATCCCGCCCCTAGAAACGGTGCGGCCAGATCATTCACCGCCATCACATCGAACTTCAGCGAGGGCCATGCCGACTGCGAAAACACCTCCAGCCCGTCATAAATTTCCTGCACGGTCGCGCGCACATTGGGCTCCGCCGCCGCGCCGCGCCCCACGGTCTGTCTCTTATACACATCTGACGCTGCCGAC
>JAGXHD010000115.1 GCA_024636395.1 Sulfitobacter sp. | reverse complement strand
GCAATATGGCCGAGCGCGAGAAGGCAAATCTGGAGATTGCGCGACATATCTTCGTCACCAGCCCACATACGGGCGGCATTTTGCGCTCGCACTACGGCGTCGCTCCAGATAAGATTACGGTCATACTGCCCGGCTTCGATGCGCAGGCCCGGACCGACACGTTGAAAGACGATCCACCGCTTATCCTGAGCGTGGGAATCTTGGCACAGCGCAAGGGTCACGACGTCCTGCTGCGCGCGTTGGCGCAGATCAAGGATCTCGCATGGCAGGCCGATATCGTGGGACGAGATCACGAGACGGGGATGACGGCCCGACTTTCTGCGTTAATTGAGGAGCTAGGCCTGACCGGGCGGGCTCGACTATCCGGCGAGATCAGCCAGGAAGCGCTGGTGGCACGCTACCGCAGAGCGAGCTTGTTCGCGCTGGCAACGCGCTACGAAGGCTACGGCATTGTGTTCGGGGAGGCCATGGGCCACGGCCTGCCTATCGTCTCGACCCGCGCAGGCGCCGTTCCGGAGACCGTCGCGCCTCAGGCGGGATTGCTGGTTGAGGCCGATGATGTGGTTGCCTTTGCTGCCGCCTTACGCCGGATGCTCACCGATACGGCTCTGCGCAACGCCTGCGCTGACGCCAGCCTGCGTGCCGGAGAAGCTTTGTTGGGCTGGCCAGAAGCCGCGCGCGTGTTACGGAGCCAGCTTGGGTGATGCAGGCGGTTCTGCGCGGCGCGCCTTAAGAATCGACAGCCCCCTGCGCCTAATATAGCAGCGGCTCTGCCCGGGTAGTGCCCAATACCGAAGCCGCCTGTTGCATTTCAAATCGGCCTCATGATTAATTGATGCAGCTCCTGTTCCGGAGCGTCACACAGGCGGACGCATCGATGACCACACGGCCCCAGCATTTTAAAAGCCTGACCGAAATCAGCAGCATGATCCGGAAAGGCCATTTGACATCCCTGGAGCTGACGGAGGTGATGCTGGCGCGCATCGAGGCTGTGGATCCGCAGCTACATAGCTACAGCCATATCTGCGCCGGTCGCGCGCTGGCACAGGCGCGCGCTGCAGACGCGGACATTGCCAACGGTCTTTCGCGCGGCGCGCTGCACGGCGTGCCGATCGCGGTCAAGGATCTGTGCTACACCATATACGCGCCGACCCGCGCAGGCACCACGATCCACAAGGATTTCATGGCGCCCTACAACGCGACAGTCGTTGACCGGCTGGAAATGGCGGGCGCCGTCATCCTCGGCAAATTGTCGATGACCGAAGGTGCCTATACCGGCCATCACCCCAGCATCCCGGCGCCTCTCAATCCCTGGAGTGTCGCGCATTGGGTCGGTTCCTCGTCGAGCGGCTCGGGGTCGGCGACTGCGGCAGGTCTGTGCTTCGCCTCGCTGGGCAGCGATACCGGAGGCTCGATCCGGTATCCCTGTGCGGCTGCCGGGCTCACGGGGATCAAGCCAACCTGGGGCCGGGTGAGCCGCCACGGTGTTTTCGCACTGGCCGATACGCTTGATCACATCGGACCGATGGCGCGTTCGGCGGCAGATTGTGCAGCTATATTGCAGGTCATCGCGGGCTGGGACGCGAACGACCCCACTTCGCTCGATGTGCCGGTGCCAAAGTATTCTGCCGAGATCGGCGCAGGCGTGCGTGATATGCGTATCGGGATTGACCGAGCCTATTGCTTTGACGGGGTCGATCCGCAGGTTGCAGCGGCGCTCGAAGACGCGATCAGGGTTTTCGAGGATCTGGGCGCGCGTATCGTCGATGTGACCCTACCACCATATGAAGATCTCGTCTCGAGATGGATCGCGATGTGCGCCATCGAGACCGCCGTGGCCCACAGCGAGACATATCCCGCCAGGGCGGATGAATACGGCGCCGACCTCGCACAGTTGATCGACGAGGGACATGCGACGACCGGGATGCAGGCCGCGCAGGGGCAGCACTTGCGGGTGGCGTTCACGAACGCGCTCGCCGCGATGCTCGGCTCCGTCGATTGCATGATCTGTCCCACCATGACCACACGGACACCGCGCCTGTCGGACATGGACGATTATGGCAGTGATCCCGAAGTCCTGTTGTCGATCATGCGGTATACTGCACCATTCGATTTCTCCGGTAGCCCAACGATCACGCTGCCCAACGGATTGGATACGGACGGGATGCCTCTGAGCATGCAGCTTGTCGGCCAGCATCTGAGCGAGGCGACAGTCATCCGCGCAGCAGCTGCCTACCAGAGCATCACCGATTGGCACCGCCGCCAGCCGGACATAGACTGACCAAGAACCGCAGGACAAGGAGACCGACATGGGATGGACCGAACACTCGATCATGGGCCGCAACGCCGTGGCGCAGGGTAAGCCGGGCGCGAAGCACCGGTTGAGCGAAGAGGATCAGGGCGAATTCCACTACGTCTACGGCCCCTACGCCGAGCCCGTGATGCGCATCGCACCCGGCGATGTGGTCGAGGTGGAAACCCTTGACGCCTTCGGTGGCGCGATCAAGACAGAAGCGGACCTGCCATCCAAGGTCCTCAACATGCCGTTCGTGAACCCGCAAAACGGCCCTATCGCAGTCGAGGGCGCGGAGAAGGGCGACGTATTGGCCGTTCACATCCACTCGTTGCTGCCGCGCGGGCCGCAACCTGCGGGCACGACAGCGTTGATCCCGGGCTTCGGGGCGCTGGTGGCGGACATGAATATGTTGCTGAACGCGCCCATGGCGGAGCGCGTGAAAAAAATGGAAGTCACACCCGAGGGCGGGGTTAAATTCTCCGACCGCGTCACCCTGCCCTACGAGCCTTTTGTGGGCACGATGGGTGTGAGCCCCGAAATCGAAGCCGTGAGTTCGCTTCAGCCAGACTATTGGGGCGGCAATATGGATTGCCCCGACGTGGCGCCCGGTGCGGTGATCTATTTCCCCGTCCAGCGCAAAGATGCGCATTTCTTCATCGGGGATTGCCACGGCCGTCAGGGCGACGGTGAGCTGTGCGGGGTCGCGGTCGAAATTCCCGCGACCGTGACGGTGCAGATCGACTTGATCAAAGGCTGGTCGATCCCCGGCGTGCGGATCGAGACGGAAGAGTTCATCATGTCGTTGGGCAGCGCGCGCCCGATGGAAGATGCCGCCCGCATGGCCTACCGCGATCTGGTGCGCTGGCTGGTGGAGGATTACGGTTTTGAGGAATCAGAGGCCTATTTCCTCGCCACACAGGCGGGAAAAATGCGCGTAGGGAACATGGTCGATCCGAAATACACACTCGGGGCATCCATCCTCAAGAAATACATCGAACAATAAGGGGTAGAATATGGATCTGGGTCTCAAAGGGCTGAACGTTCTGATAACGGGTGGCACCAAAGGCATCGGCCGCCATTGCGCCGAGATATTCGCCCAGGAGGGCGCGAACGTGGCCATCTGCGCGCGCGACAGCGCCGGGGTGACCGACACGATCGAGGTTTTGAAGAAGCATGGCGTGAACGCCATCGGTCGCGGTGTAGATGTAGCTGACAAACACGCGCTGAAATCATGGGTCACGGATTCAGCTGCGGCTCTCGGCGGGATCGACATGGTGGTGGCAAATGTCTCCGCCCTTGCCGTGGGCGACGATGAGGCCGCTTGGGAGGCGGGATTTGGCGTCGATATGATGCACTCCGTACGGCTCGTGAACGCCGCGATGCCATTTCTGGAGAAATCGAAGGCGGCCTCGATCACGCTCGTCTCCTCCGTCTCGGGGCGCGAGATTGACTTTACCGGCCCCGCCTACGGCGCGTTCAAGGCCGCCTTGGTGCATTACGCCCAAGGGCAGGCGATGAAGCTCGCGCCCAAGGGCATCCGCGCCAATACCGTATCACCGGGCAATACCTATTTTGCAGGCGGCATCTGGGAGAACATCGAGCAGAACAATGCGGAGTTGTTCAGCGAAGCACTCGGCATGAACCCTATTGGCCGCATGGCCGCCCCCGAAGAGATCGCGCGCGGAGTGGTGTTTCTGGCGAGCCCTGCATCTAGCTTCACCTCCGGCACCAATCTGGTGATCGACGGGGCGCTCACGAAGGGCGTGCAGCTTTAGGGTTCTATCAATCCCATATCTTTGCACATTTCCGCCCGCATCTTGAATTTCTGCGGCTTGCCCGTCGCAGTGAGCGGCAGGTCGCGGACGAAGCGTATGTGGCGCGGCACCTTGAAGCGTGCGATCCGGTCCCTGCACCAATCAATGAGCGTGCCTGCGTCCAGCGCCGCGCCGGGCCGGACGATGATCCACGCCGCGACCTCCTCGCCCAGCCGCGTATCGGGGATACCAAAAACTTGTGCCTGCAAGATATCGGGGTGGTCGAGCAACAGCGCCTCGATCTCGGCAGGATAGATGTTCTCGCCGCCCCGGATCAGCATATCACCGACGCGGCCAGTGATCTGACAATATCCCTGCGTATGGATCGTCGCCAGATCGCCAGTGTGCATCCAACCGTCCCGGATCACGTCAGCGGTGGCCTCTGGATCGTTCCAGTAGCCTTTCATCACCAGATAGCCGCGAGTGAGCAACTGGCCCTGCTCACCCACGGGGAGCGTCTGACCATCCTCGCCGATCACGCGGCATTCCACATGCGGCTGGATCCGCCCCACTGTCGCAACCCGGCGCGCGGGGGGATCATCGGTGGCTGACTGGAACGACACCGGGCTCGTCTCCGTCATGCCGTAAGCGATGGTGATCTCGCTGCAATGCATGTCATGCATCACGCGCTGCATCAGGGGCGCGGGACAGATCGCACCGGCCATGATGCCCGTGCGCAAACTGCGCAGATCAAAATTGCCGAAATCAGCGTGATCCAGCATCGCTGCAAACATGGTGGGCACGCCGTGCAGCGCGGTGCAGCGCTCGTCCTCCACCGCCCGAAGCGTCGCCAGCGGATCGAAGCCCGCACCGGGGAAAACCATCTTTGCGCCGTAGGCCACCGCCGCAAGCGTGCCGAGCACCATCCCGAAGCAATGATAAAGCGGCACGGGAATACACAGTGCATCCTGCGGCGTCAGCCGCATCGCACGGGCGCAGGAAATTGCGTTGTTGATGATGCTGCGGTGGCTCAGCGTCGCACCTTTGGGGCGGCCGGTGGTGCCGGAGGTGAACTGGATGTTGATCGCATCGTCCGGAAACAACCCCGCTGTAATCCCATCGAGCCGCGATTTGGGTGCCGCGCCGCCGCGCGCCATCACTTCATCGAATGACAGCGCGCCCGCTATGGGATCAGGCCCCAGCTGCACGATGCGCCGCAGATCCGGCAGTCGGGATGCGCGCAGATCGCCCGGCCGCGCGGTAGCAAGCTCAGGCGCCAGGCTGCGCAGCTTGTCGAGGTAATCGGAGCCGTGATGCTCAGTGGCGGTGATCAGCGTGCTGACACCGGCGTGGCAAAGGGCGTATTCCAGCTCGGCCGTTTGGTAGGACGGATTTATGTTCACCAAGATCGCACCGATCCGCGCGGTGGCGAACTGCGCCAGCACCCACTCGGGCCGGTTGGGCGACCAGATGCCTACCCGGTCTCCTTTGTAGACACCGATGGACAGGAGCCCCGCCGCGAACCTGTCGACCCTTCGGAGCAGATCATCGTAGCTCCACCGCTCTCCGGTTTCGCAAAAAACAGCCGCGGTGTGCGATCCGTAGCGCTGCCGCACCTGTGCCATGAAGCCGGGGATCGTCGCGTCGATCAAGGGGCGCTCGGTGCTGCCGCGGACATGTGACAGCCCGCCGATGGGGTGTGTCATCGCAGCACTACATCCCGCGCCAATCGCCCGCCTGCTCGAACGCGGAGGCGGCCCGATAGATCGTGCTTTCATCGTAGCGTCGGCCGATGATCTGCAGCCCTACGGGTAACCCGTCGGACATGCCGCACGGGATGGACATGGCAGGATGGCCTGTCACATCGAAGGGCGCAGTGTTGCCGAGCATTTCGAAGGCGCGGTGGCACCACAACTCCAGCGAGGCATCAGCAGGCGGGATGGGCTGCGCCTTCATCGGCGTGGTGGGCGTCAGCAGCAGGTCGTAGGAGGCGAATACCTTGTTGAACTCATCGCGCAGCTGCCGCGACAGGTTCTGCGCCTTGGCGTAATAGCGCCCGCGCGTGTGTTTGAGATGATACTGGCCCACCAGCATCGAGATCTTGAGGGTATCGCTCAGCTCATCTGCGCGGGTACGCCAGTTAGAATGGTATTCTTGCAACGACGTCGTATAGAGCCCCTCCCAGCCGGTGCCCATCCCGTTGCCCAGCATCATCTGCTGGGTGAGGCCTTCAAGCGCGATGGGGGTCCAGATCGCCGTGCCATGATTGTGCCATGGCACGGATATCTCGTCCAGGGTCGCCCCCAGACGACGCAGGGTTTCGGCGGCCGCACGGACTTTGTCGTTCACATCATCTTCGCCGCCCGCCTGCCCGTATCCCTCCTTGATCACACCGATACGCAGCCCCGACACCCCGCGTCCGACGGCGGCGGTATAACGGTCCGTCTGCACATCGTACTGGCGTGGATCGAGGCCATCGGCGCCCGCGAGCACTTCGAGCATCAGGGCATTGTCCATCACATTAGTGGTCATCGGCCCCACGTGGTCGATCGTCGTCTCGATCGGCATCACGCCGGAGTAAGGCACCAGACCATGCGTGGGCTTCATTCCGTAGCAGCCGCAGAAAGACGCGGGCATCCGGATCGAGCCACCCTGATCGCCACCGATGGCCAACTCGATCTCCCCCGACCCGACGAGTGCGCCGGAGCCGGATGAAGATCCGCCCGCCGAATACCCGTGCTTATGCGGGTTGTGGACCGGCCCGGTAGCGTTGGTGTGAGAACCACCCGAGAGGCAGAAATACTCGCAATGCGCCTTGCCCGCGATGGTGGCACCTGCATCCAGAAGGCGCGTCACGATGGTGGCATCCAGATCAGGTGTATACCCCTTGAGCGTCGACGCACCGTTCATCATTGGCACGCCTGCGAGGCAGACGTTATCCTTGAGAGCGACCTTGCGCCCCAGCAGTGGACCGCGCGGGGCACCCTTGATCTCGGTCTTGATGTACCACGCGTTCATCGGGTTTTCCTCCGCCGTGGGGCGGCTGCCGGACGTGCGCGGATAGAGAACGGGAGGCAGATAATCGGGCAAGCTGTCGACCACATCGTACGCGTCGAGCGTCCCTTGCATGACGTCGATGAACTCCTGCACGCGAGCATCAGACATGCTCATGCCCAATTCGGTCACCACGTCTTTCATCTGGTTCAGGGTGGGGCGCTGGACGGTCATATAAGACATCCTTTCGGTCAGGGATGGGACGCTGGACGGAGCCTGCGCCGGGGTGTGGTTCGCTGCCGTGGCAGGTACGGCGGTCTTGGCCGGTAGCGCTGGCGCCTTCGCGCCACCGCCCGGCATGCCGAAGCCGGTGAATTCATCAATCAGCGCTGGATTGGCGGTCTCTGAGCCCGATACCTCGCCGATGATGGTGCCCTTCTGGATCAGGAGCACGCGGTCAGAGAGGGCAGTGATGAAATCAAGGCTCTGCTCTACCAGCACGATGGTAATACCGGTTCGGCGGTTAAGATCCTTCAGCAGCTCAATGATCTCGTCGATGATCGAGGGCTGGATGCCTTCCGTCGGCTCATCGAGCAGGATCAGATCAGGCTCCGAGATCAGACAACGCGCGAGCGCCAGAAGCTGTTGCTCCCCGCCCGACAGCGCTCCACCATCGCGGCCAAGCAAACGCTCAAGGCGGGGGAAATCGGCCATCACGCGCTCGACAGCTTCCGCCTCATCGACGCGGTGTGCGGCCACGCCCATTCGCAGATTGTCGAGTACGCTCAGCGTCGGAAAGATGCCGCGCCCCTGCGGGACATAGCCCATCCCGAGGCGCGCCCGGCCCGATGATTTGAGCCCGGTGATATCCTCGCCGTCAAACAACATCTGACCCGATTTCGCTGGCACGATCCCCATCAGCGTTTTCAGCAGTGTAGTCTTGCCCATGCCGTTGTGGCCCAGAACGCCGAGGATCTCACCCTCGGTCACCTCCAGATTAATGCCGTGGAGCACCGGAACCCTGCCGTAGCTCGCGTGCAACCCTTGCACTTTCAGCAACGCGCTCATGCCCGGTTGCCCAGATAGACTTCGCGCGCCCGCTTGTCCTTCGAGATCGCGTCCATCGTGTCTTCCATCAATACCCGGCCCTCGTGAAATACCGTGACCTGCTTGGAGATCATGCGGATGAACTGCATGTCATGCTCCACAACGATCAGGGCCGCCTGCGTGTTGATTTCCTTGATCAGATCGGCGGTGCGGGCGGTCTCGTCGTGGGTCATACCGGCCGCAGGCTCGTCGAGCAGCACAAGCCACGGCTCGGCCGCAACAACCATCCCAAGCTCGACCCATTGGCGCTGACCATGGGCCAGACGGCCCACCATCTCGCGCCGGATATCGCCCAACTGCAACCGTTCGATCGTTTCTGCCACGACGGCGCGTGCGCGTTTCGCAGCGTGCCAGCGGCGTGCGGAGAGCCAGATGTTTTCATCCACCGTAAGCCCGTCGAACACGTTGGGCACCTGAGTCTTGATGCCCACACCAAGGCTGGCAATCTCGTGCGGCTCGAAGCCGGTGGTCTCACCATCACGGATGATGACCTTGCCCGCACTGGGCACAAGCTGGCCGGTCAGGCATTTGAAAAACGTAGATTTCCCCGCACCGTTCGGGCCTATCAAGCAGCGCAGCTCCTTGTCGAAGAGCGTAAAATCCACCTGATCAACAGCACGTACCCCGCCGAAGTGCATGGCAAGGTTTTGTGTCTCGACGATGACGGGACGTTTATCGCGGGCGGGCTTCATGCGTTCGATCCTTCGTCGCGCCGCATCGTGCGGCGGGCACGACGGGACGCCTTGCGCGGCCTGCGCCGCCGCGCGACCCAGTCCGTGATCGTCGGTGCAACGCCTTTCGGCACCAGCAATACGAAAAATATCAGGATCACGCCCAGCACAAGGTTGTTGTTGAGCGTGGATTGTCCGCCCAGCGCGGACGTCAGATAGAAAAGCCCGAAGGTCGCGGCGATAGGCCCGATCAGCGTACCGCGACCGCCGACGATCACCCAGATGATCGTAAGCGCAGCATTATAGAGGTTGAATACATCCGGCGTGATCCGGCCCACGCCGTTGCAAAACAGCACACCGCCGATGGCAGCAATGCCGGCCGAGATAGTGAAGATGCCAAGCTTGTAAAGGCGCGAGTCGTAGCCAAGAAGCTCCGCGCGCAATTCGTTCTCGCGGATGCCGACACAGACACGCCCGAAATGCGTATTCATCAGCCAGCCGCAGAAGACGTAGCACAGGATCAGCGCCGCCATCGCGACATAGAACACTTGTTCGGGAAACAGAAACGAGGACGTGTCCCACGGGAGGTTGAGCGGCGGGGAAGTCACCCCGTTGAAGCCACCGATCTGTGCGATGCCGATCTTGAACTCTGGCCCAGAGGTGCGGCGGATTAACGAGAAGAAAATGAGCGTGACCGTAAGGGTGATCACGCCGAGATAGACATCGGAGACCCGGCCAAAAAATACGAAATATCCCAGGATGGCGGCAAAGGCGGAGGAGACCAGAATGGCCACTAGAATGGCCCAGGTCGAGCCGCCAAAATTGATCGCGCCCATCGTATAGGCATAGGCGCCAAGGCCAAAGAACGCGACCTGCCCAAAGCACAGGATACCGCCGAACCCCCAGACAAGTGCGAGGCTCAGCGCCAGCACGGCCAGGGCGATGGCAGTGGTCAGGTTGATAATCGTAAACAGTTGAAGGACGTAGGGCGCGCCAAACATGAACACCGTACCGATTAGCGCGAAAATGAGGACCGGACGCATGCCGGTGTTGCCACCGGTCACAGAGATTTACGGAAGAACCGCCCCGTGATCCCGCGCGGCATAAGCCGGAGCAGAATGATCGCCGCCACCAGCAGCGCCACTTCGCCCAATGTGGGGCCGGTGAGGAAAGAGAAGATACCGTTGATCCCGCCAAGCAGGATCGACCCCGCCGCCGTGCCCGCGAGGATTGCCGAGCCGCCTGAAATGACGGTGATGAAAGCTTTGGCAATATAGGTGGCCCCGATGGTCGGCAGCACGCCGGTCACGGGCGCCAGCAACCCGCCGGCAAGTCCCGTCACGGCAGCGCCCAACCCGAAAGTGATCATGTAAATCTTCGTCGTGGAGACGCCCAGCGCCGAGGACATCTCGGGATTTTGCATCGTGCCACGCGCGACCAACCCGAGCTTCGTCAGCTTGAGTGTTGCAAAAACGGCAAGGAAAAGCACCAGCGTGACGCCGATCAGGAACAATTCATAGCCGGAGGCGGAATAATCTCCGATTCGGATGATGCCGAGAGGCGGAGAGATCGTGGTGGCCGTGGAGGCCCCGAAGATCGAGGTCACCAGACCGATCAGCAGAAGCGACAGACCCCATGTGGCAAGCAGCGTGTCGACCATGCGCCCGTAGAGCCAGCGGATAATCACCCGCTCGACGATGACCCCAATAACGCCCACGACCAACGGCGCAAGGATCAACATCGCAACCCAGATGTTAACACCCGCATTCGTAGCGACCACCACAGTATAGCCGCCGAGCATCAGAAACTCCCCGTGCGCGAGATTGATCACGCGCATCATGCCGAAGATTATCGCCAGCCCGAGGCTGATGAGGGCGAGGTTCGCGATGCCGTAAACCAGCTGAAATGTAACGGCGACAAACAGATCCAAGGCGATCTCCTGCGGGTGGGGGAAAGAAGGTTTGGCCCGGCGCAAACCGGGCCAAAGGACTTACTCGATACCGGCTGCTGCCAGACCGTTTTCGAACAGGAAGGTCGACTGGTTCGGGTTCTGGTTGAGATCACACACGAGCTGCGTATCCGCCGGGGGCTGGTTCTCGAAGGAGTCGACGATGCTCCATTCCTGATCCGCAAGCTCGCCAATGTAGACGTTCATCGAGCAGTGGTTGGTCTGTCCGTCAATCGTCACGGCGCCGGAGGGGCCTTCATAGCTCAGCCCCGACCGGAGCGCTTCGATCACTGGATCGCGGTCGGTAGTGCCTGCTTCTCTGACAGCCGCCGCCCAGAGCATCGCACCCTCGTAGGAGCGGATCGCGAGTTCGTTAATCACTGGACGGTCGGCGCCCAGTTTGGCCTCCAGCCGCGACAGGAAATCCTTGTTGGCGGGCGTGTCTATGCCCTCGAAATAACCATAGGACGCCATGATGCCGTTACCTTCTTCCGCCGAAATCAGCTTTTGCTCGTTGCCGACGCCGAAGGTGGTCGAAGCGATCGGGATCTCGGAGAGCATGCCCGCCGCCGCATACTGACGGTAAAACGACACATGCGCGCCACCCACCAGTGCAGAGATGACCATATCGGGCTTTGCAGTCTGGATCTTGTTGATCGTCGGCCCGAAGTTCGTCACATCGAGTGGGAAAAACTCTACATCGAGCGTCTCGCCACCATTCTCGGCCACAAATCGTTGCATCCACTGCGCGGTGATCTGACCGTAGTTGTAATCGGCCGCGACGATATAAACCTTCTTGCCCCATTTGTTCATTGCGTGTGGCACGATTTTTGCGACCGTTTGCGCGGGCGTGGAGCCGGTGCAGAAGTTGTTGTAGTCACACACGCCACCCTCATACTGGGTGTTGTAGAAGTAGAGCGTTTTGAAGCGCGCGAGCGTGGGCCGGATCGCTTCGCGCGAGGCGGAGGTGATGCCTGCGTGGACCGTATCGGCGCGGTCACCTGCGGCGGCTTGCGTGGCGAACTGGGTGTAGAACTGGATAGTGGACTGCGCGTCGTACATTTTGAGCTCGACCTCGCGGCCCAGCAAGCCACCTGCGGCGTTGATGTCCTCGATCGCCATGCGTGTGGTCTCCGCCATCGGCGCTCCGTAAATATCAAGCCCGCCCGAAAGGTCGAGGATGGAGGCGAAAACGATGTTGTCGGATTGCGCACGTGCAATCGTCGCCGGAGCGGCAAGGGCCAGCGCCGACGAGCCCATAACGAAATGTCTGCGGGAAAGTGTCATGTGATGTCTCCTTGTTGGTGGTAAGTTTTTTAGTCTTTCGTTTTCGGGGTCGCGTCTTCGGAGGGCTGTGCTGGCTTGGGCTTGCCGCTCAAAGAGCCGGAGATGCCGCGCACGCCATCGCCGATGTTCATGCCCACTTCCTCACCCAGCTTTTGCACCGCAGGCAATTGCAGCGCCATGCTCAGCACGGAATCGACGACTTGATTGACGGTCGATTTGTCCGCGCCCTCCCCACCCCCCGTGGCGCCCCCGCCAAAGCCTGTCATATGGTTGATACGGATACTCTCGATCTTCTCGGCAGGCTTCATCATCCGCTCGACCACCTGCGGCAGGGTGCGCAGCCGGTGCTCCTCGAGTTTCATCGCGATGATCTCAGGGCTGAGCGCGTTTTCCGCCGCAATCATGGCCGCCGTACCTTTCGCTTCGGCGAGCATCTTGTCGCGTTCTGCTTCCGATCGGTCATGAGTGGCTTTGGCCTGCGCCTGCGCCATGGAAATAATTGTGTCGGCTTCCGATTTCACTCGGGTATCGTCGACCTCTGCTTGCTCGGTGGCGCGTATCAGTGCCAACGCTTTTTCGCGCTCGGCGGCTGCCGTCTCCCGTATCGTGCGCACGCGCTCCTCGGCTTCCGCCTCGCTGCCACGGGCGGCAATCGCTTCAGCTTCGGCGCGGGCCTCCTCGCCGCGCTTTTGCGCCAGCGTGACCGTGTTCTCGGATTTCTTGAGCGCAGAGCTCAGCTCTGATTCGAGCGTCTGTCGCCGCACTTCTGTCTCGCGGGAGATCCGCGCGGCCTCACGACGTTTCTCGGATACCGCCTGTTCCTCCGCCGTCTCCGCCGCAGAACGGGACCGCGCGATTTCAATCTCGCGCTGCTGCGTGATCATCGCTTCCTCCTCTTCGCGGCTGATGGTGAGCTTGCGCTTAGTCGCGTCGAGTTGGCTCTGCCGGACCGACACATCCGCATCCGCTTCAATCACCGCGCGCTCCTTTTTGTTCACTGCGATAATTTCAGCCAACCGCCGCATCCCCAGCGCGTTGAAAGCATTGTTTTCGTCGAGCGCATGAAATGGCGTCTGGTCGATCCGGGTGAGCGACATTGACTCGAGCATCAGGCCGTTCTTGGCCAGATTGCCCTCCAGCATCTCGCTGACTTCCTTTGCATAGGCGGCGCGATTGTCCTGAAGATCGTCCATGGTGTAGCGCGCGGCGACAGAGAGCATCGCATCGACCAGCTTACCCTCGAGGATTTCCTCCATATCGGCGGCGCGGAAGGATTTTCCCGCGAGCGCCTGCGCGGCGGTGGCCACACCTTCGACCGTCGCTTCTACCCTCACGTAGAACTCGGCGGCGACATCCACCCGCAAGCGGTCTTTCGTGATGATAGAGGCGGGGCCGGTCCGCTCGATATCAAGCTTGGAGGTCCGCATGTTGACCTCAGCCACCTTGTGCAGAAACGGCAGCGCCAGACATCCACCGTCGAGAACCACTTTCTGGCCCCCCTGTCCCGTCCGGACCACGCTGATTTCGCGTGTGGCCTTGCGATAATAGCGGCTTAGAAACGCGATGATCAGGATGGCTGCGATAGCCAACAAAATCACAGTGACAAACCAAGCCATAGACTAGCCTCTCTTAAAATATGCGTATCGCTGCATCCCCCTTGGACGCGCGGCACAAAGCTTGCAGGCCTTTGTGACGCAGGCGATTGGGAAGACTAGAGATGTTGCAAAACTTCTGTCAAGCACTGTGACCCGATTAAAAAATGATGTTCAGATTGTGCATAACCTGCGGCTAATATTTCAACATTTCCGGAAAATGCGTTGTCGGCTGGAGGCGAAAAAACGGACTACACCGCAGTTTCTCCCGTTGGCACTCGCACAGTTTGAAGCCGGTGCGCGGAGAATCGGCTCAAATATTGCGCACATATCCGCATTGAGACAATCTAAGCACTTTGCTTTGCCCGCGCACGGCGGCCAACCGCATCTTCTTTAACGACAGTGCAAATTGCTGCCCTCAGAAATGGAAGCTCTTTGCGCTCCGGCGGGTCATAGTTTAGGCGTTATAAGGCAAGATCAAACAGCGGATTTAAATTTATCTTGACAGAAACAGGCGGCCCAAACATGTTTTTACACTAATGATATTTGGATGTTCTGCCGGGGTGCACGCCGCATTTGCATCGCTCCAAAATCAAGCCTTGAGCCCATAATTTCAACAGGAGAAATGTGATGAAAAGACTTCTTACCGCCCTGGCCTTGCTCGCTGCTGGTACAGTGCCCAGCTTGAGCCTCGCGCAGGAACAGAACTTTCGGGTGGGACTTATCACGCCTCCGGTGCATGTCTGGAACAAGGAGGTGGATGCCATGGGCGTCACCCTTGGCGAGATGAGCGGCGGGCGCATGGGTATCACGGCTTTCCCTTCCGGACAGTTGGGCAATGAAGGTACCATGCTGCAACAACTTCAGACCGGCGCACTGGATATGGCATGGCTGACCACGGCGGGTCTTACTCTTCGCGTGCCGGACATGAGTGCGCTACACGCGCCTTTCCTGGTCACCAACATCGCCGATGCCGCAAAAGTCCTGCGCTCGGATGAAGCTCGCGAAATCCTCGACGCGCTCCCTGCGGCGACTGGAACGGTGGGTCTGTGTTATGCAATGACGGGGATGCGGCAGATCATGGCAAAAGATCCGATCACCTCTGCGGCTGATCTCGATGGCCTGCGCTTCCGCATCACCCCCGCCCCACCAATCCAGAATTTCTTCGAGATGTTTGGTGCGGCTCCGGCTCCGATGCCTTTGACGCAGGTCTATGACGCGCTGGCGAACGGCCAGATCGACGCGATTGATATGGACCACGAATCCATCCTGAACTTCGGGTATTTCGATCACGCCAAAAACATGCTGGTCACCAACCATCAGCTTTTCGGCATGGTAGCCCTTGTATCGGGCCGCGTTTGGGCCGGTTTGTCTGATGAAGATAAAGGCATCGTTCAGGCTGCAGCGCAGAAGCATTGCGATCAGACTGTGGATCAGTTCGTGTCCGAGGAGGCGAGCAAACTGGAGCGGCTCAAAGCCATCGACGGGCTCACCATCACCGAGAATGTGGGGCAAGAATTCTTTGGTGACATCGTGGAGCGCTGGGATGCGGAATGGTCTGCGCAGACGCCTTATGTCGAGCGCATGCGCGCCCTGACCGCATCATTCTGAACCCTTCCCCCTTTCTGCGGCGGCCCGGGCACCTCATCCTGAAACAGGCAAACCCATGATCCCCAAGATCGTCAGCAAACTTTCAACCGGGATCAGTGCGGTCGAGCGGTTAGCGCTCAAATGTCTCATAGCGGTGCTCGCGCTCTCGGTTCTGATGAACGTACTTTTGCGTATGGTAGGGATCACCCTCGCGTGGGCGGACGAACTGGGGGTCTACACCATGATCATATCTGGCTTTGTAGGTGCCTCGCTGATGCTGCGGGCACGGATTGATCCGGCTGTTTTGCTGCTCCATGAGTTTCTGCCGCCCAAAGGGGTAGCGCTGCTGCGCGTGATAGTCTCGGTGCTCGCGACAGTTTTCGGCATCTTTCTGTGCTATATGTCCGTGCGCTGGTTCGATCCCGTTGCGATCGCTCAGGCAGGCTTTGACGTGACCGCGTTTCAGGCAGCGACTTTCAATTTCATCTACACCGACCAGACACCTGTAATGGCTTTGCCCGCGTTCTGGTTTTTCCTGATCATTCCTGTGTTCGCCATTTCAATCACCGTGCACGCACTGGCTAACCTTTTCGAGGATCTGGGACTGTTGGAGCGCCCGGAGGATCCTGCGGGCCTTGCGATGGATGTCATGCAATGACCGCCATCGTTTTTTTCGTGCTCGTGCTCGTCGGCCTGCCGATAGGCATCGTGCTTTGCGCGGCTGCCTTCGTGTTCATCCAGACCTCGGGCAATACCATCCTGCTCGACAGCTTCGGCCTACAGCTGTTCAGCGCGCTAAACAATTTCGGACTTCTGGCCATCCCGTTGTTCATCCTCATTGGCGAGTTGATGAACGGAACGGGCATCACCCAGCGCCTGATCCGTCTTGCGGCCGTGTTCGTAGGCTCGCTCAAGGGTGGCCTTGCCTATATCAATTTGATTGCGAATATGATGGTTGCCTCCATTCTTGGCTCTGCCACAGCCCAGATCGCAATGATGACGCGGGTCATGGTCCCAGAAATGGAGAAGGAAGGGTACAAGCGTGATTTCTCCACTGCCGTCACCGCTTTCGGAGGCTTGCTCGGCCCAATCATCCCGCCCTCGATCGTGTTCGTCGTCTACGCCGTGCTGGCGCAGCTTGCAGTGCGCGATATGCTTCTGGCAGGGCTGCTGCCCGGCCTGATCCTCACCAGCCTCTTCATTGGAACGATCGCGCTGCTCGGCTATTGGTACGATTACCCGCGCGGAGAAAGCCTCAGCTGGCCCACCCGGTTGCGCGCCCTGCGCGATGCGCTTCCGATGCTTGCCATTCCTGCGGTCATCATCGGCACCATCATGGGAGGTTACGGCTCTCCCACAGAGGCCGCTGCATTAGGAGCCCTGTGCGCAACCGTGCTTGGAATCTTCTTCACCAAAACGCTTAAGCTGTCCGATTTTGGTCCGATCCTTTTGCGCACGGGGATCAATTCAGCGTTGGTGCTGTTTCTGGTGGCAGCGGCGGGCGTGTTCTCTTGGGTCCTGATCTTCGGCGAGGTGCCGCAGACCGTCGCCGCCTGGATTGAGACCGTTGCGACCACGCCCACTGCATTTTTACTGCTGGTGCTGGTGATCCTGCTGCTCGTCGGCACTGTGATCGACGGGATTGCGGGCCTGATCATGGTGGTGCCGATATTGCTGCCAATCGCGACGGATGTATATGGGATCGACCCAATCCATTTCGGCGTGGTCGTCTCGATCAATCTCATTTTGGGGCTGCTGTCGCCGCCAGTCGGCATCGGCCTCTATATCGCGGCCAACGTGGCCAAGGTGAGCCCGATCCGGGTTTTCATCGTCTCACTGCCTTTTTTCGCCGTGACACTTCTGGCGTTGATCCTTTTTGTGATGGTCCCTGAAATCAGCCTCTTTTTTCACTGAAACCCCGTGCACGTTCGGCACATACCCCCATTAGTCTGGAGATCGCCTTGGAAAAACTGGTCATCAAGAACATCGGGCAAATCCTGTCCGGTAAGCTCGAAGAGCCCATTTTCGACGGGGATTGCCTGATCGCCATTGACGGCAAGATCACCGAATGGGGCTCTGCCGCGGATCTCGACTGCGACGGCGCCACCACACTGATCGACGCTCACGGCGTGACGCTTGCGCCCGGCCTGATCGACAGCCACGTCCATCCGGTCGTGGGCGATTATACGCCGCGCCAGCAACAGCTAGGCTGGATCGATTCCACGCTGCACGGTGGGGTGACTACGTTGATCTCGGCGGGCGAGGTCCACATGCCGGGCCGCCCCAAGGACATCATCGGCCTCAAGGCCATGGCGATCGCCTCGCAGCGCTGGTACGAAAACTTCCGCCCGTCCGGCGTCAAAGTCCATGCCGGTGCGCCAGTGATCGAGCAGGGAATGGTGGAGGAGGACTTTGCAGATCTGGCGAGATCCGGCGTCAAGCTGCTGGGCGAAGTGGGCCTTGGTACCGTTAAGGACGGCACCACGGCCAAGCAGATGGTCGCGTGGGCACGCAAATACGGGATGCAAAGCACCATCCACACGGGCGGGCCCTCTATCCCGGGCTCGGGCCTGATCGACGCCGATATGGTGATCGAGACGGGCACAGATGTGATCGGGCATATCAACGGCGGCCATTCGGCCCTGCCCGACGATCAGATCATATGCCTGTGCGAGAGTTGCTCCTCGGCTTTCGAGATCGTACACAACGGCAACGAACGGGCTGCTGTTCTGGCGCTCAACACAGCGCGAGAATTGGGCAAGCTCGATCAGGTTATTCTGGGAACCGACGGGCCTGCGGGATCCGGCGTGCAGCCTCTGGGCATCCTGCGTATGGTTGCGATGCTGTCCTCGTTCGGCAATGTTTCGGCGGAACAGGCGTTCTGCTTTGGCAACGGCAATACCGCACGGCAGCGCAAACTTGATACCGGATTGATCGAAAAAGGCATGTGCGCGGATTTTGTGTTTCTGGATCAGGCGCAACACGCGCCCGGCAAGACAATGCTCGAATCCGTGCAGCTGGGCAATCTACCCGGTGTTGGCATGACCGTGATCGATGGAATCGTGCGCTCCGAGCGGTCGCGCAACACGCCGCCTGCCGCGCGGCTACCCGAACACATCAGATAGCTGTCAGGAGATCTTCTTGAGAAGTGCCAGGAGCGTCTTTTGCTCAGCGGGATTAAGCGGCTCGAGGGTCTTTTGCGTGATCAGGTGGCCCTCGGCGTGCCGGGTTTGGGCAGTCCGCTCGCCTGCCTGCGTGAGCGAGATGACGGAGCGGCGCCTGTCTTGCAAATCTGGCGTCGAGCGTACGAGACCCTTGGCCCGCAAGCGGTCAACGACACCTTTGATGGTGGCCACATCCATCGCCGCCAAGCGGCCAAGATGATTTTGCGACACCTCACCATGCTCCGCGATACGGATAAGGGTCGCGAATTGGGTTGGGGTCAGATCATCCGAAATATGCTGCTGGAAAATCAGCGTATGGCGTTGGCTTGCGAGCCGGAGAAGATATCCGACCTGCTCATCCAGAGAGTAGACCGCCTGCGGGTCATCTTGTTCAATCGGATCTGACATGAGGGTGTCTACCGCATCAGTGCAGGGGCCTGCAACTGCCCGGTGCCGCACCAGCTAGCGCAGCCCGTCTTCTCCCCCGGCCTCGGCGTGGCTCAGCCCACCGACGCGGGGCAGCGGCCTGCCACTGTCCGTCACAGCGACTGCCACCATGATCTCATCCCGGCGCGGAGCATCGTTCAGGCACACTTCAATGCCGTCGAAATGGCTGCGCACGTAGGCCGCATCCTTATGGCCCAGCGGCACGTCAAGCACTTGGCCGGGACTGCCCATCTTTTTCGAAGACGCGACAAGTGCCGCCCCCTTGCTCACTGCCGCGCGCAGGGGCGCGCCCAGCTTGGGGTGAAGGATCGCTGCGGCATGCTCAAGCTCGCCGTTTTCACCGACCATCGCAGATTTACCGTAGCTTTGTGCCTGTTCGGGCGCGATGCCCAGCTCTTCGATACATTTTGCACCCAGCAGCGCACCAAGCTCCGCCCCGATGTCCATCAGCACGGTCAGATCCTCTTGATAGCTGCCCGCAAAGGGATTCTCGATCACCGCGACGGCGACTGCCTTTCGCGTGGGCGGCGATATGGCACGGCCCATCTCAGCATGTGTTTCTTCGAGGTTCACCGCGATTTTTCTGATCTTCGCCTTCATCGCAATCCATCCTCCCCGATCACGTCCTGCGCCGCCAGCCCGCCCGACCGGTTATGAATCCGCGCGCCTGTGCTCATCACGAGAACCAGCGCCAGCTCGTTCGATTTCGGCGCGTCGTTCAGGCCGACCTCCATGGAATCGAAATGGCTGCGGACGTAGGACGCGTTTATGTGCGTGATCGGCACGTCGAGACGCCCGCCCACGCCGGTGACCTTTTTGGTCGAGGGCACGATGGCGTTCGAGTCGTCCAGTAGCGCCCGCATCGCGTAGCCACCGGGCGCGTGCCAGAGTGCACCGTGCTCCAGCTCGCCTGCCTCGCCAACCATAGCGCCTTTGCCGTAGCCCTCGATTTGGTCCGCTCCACCAAGCAGCTCGACCAGACGGGTTGCCATGCTCAGGCCCAGCGGCTTCAGATCTTCCATGAACCATTGGATATCCGGCTCGTAGCGGCTGGCGAAGGGATTGGTGATCACCGCTATCGCGGAGGCGCGGCGCAGGCTCTTGGCGGGTGTGGGACCGCCCTCGTGGAAAATTTCCTCGACCGAGAATGCGGTCTTGCGGATCGAGAGGTCAGGCATGGTGCAGGTCCCTGTGTGTGTTCATGGTCATCCGACCCGAAGTTGAAAAAGCGTGGCCCTGTAGAAAAAGGGCCGCGCCATTGATAGAGCCATGATCAGTCAAAAGTGTCGCACGACGGACACCAACGGCCAGCGCGGTTTCGCAATCTTCCGTTGACAGTTTGCCACAACCCGTCACGACAGGCAAAGCCCCCAGATCGCTGTCGTCGGTGATATCACACGCAGGCCGCCGCTGGATCGCGGGATGGCGAGGCAGATCGACCACATTGGCGACGAGCGTCGCAGCGACATCGGCCTGAGCGGCATTGCGCGCCAGCACCGTGACGCTGTCCGCAATCCCAAAGCTGAGGCTGCGCCCGTGCCGACCGCTGGTGGCGATGCCGCCGATCCGGTCTGCGGCGTCGATACTGATGCGGCCCAGAGGATGCCCTGCGTGATCCATCATCCCGGCGGTGAAGCTTTCTCCCTCGCCCAGATGCAGCGCGATATCGCCGCCATTGTTCACGAAAGCGCAGCGCAGATCGGCGGCCGCGACCATGGCGTCGAGGATCTCGTCCGCTACTGCGCCCGCAACAGCGGCCATCCGCGTCAGGTACTCCGCTTCGCAATGAGGTGCGGAGGCGGCATGCATCCGGCGCGCGACAGCACCGCTCGGCACTTGAGTATCGCTGCACATTCGCGCTCGCAGATCGGGAAGCTCCGCCACCAGCTCTTCGAGCACGGTCGCAAAACGCAGGCGGGCCGCCGCGAAAGCCTGCCTGCGTGCGCCATACGCACCGATCACAAGATCGATCGGCCCGTGCTGCAAATGCAGATGCGTGCCACCTTGTAGAAGCGTCGCCGTGGGGCCCATCGCCGCTAGGATCCCTTGGCCCAGCGGTAGTTTTCCGCGGCCATCGGATTGTCGCCCTGCCGGTTCTCGCCGACATGTCGCACATCCTCCCGGCTGATCTGCGAGACGGGTCTGATATGATCCATGTACCCGCCCAGCGCCTCGTAATCGCTGACCCGGAGCGAAAACTCGATGGGGGCCACCAGCGCGGGCGTGGGCACGTAACCGAAAGACTGCGTGGGCATGTCGAGGACGTTGACCATCACGGTGATCCCGCCACCGGGCCAGACATAGGCCTGTGCCCCCCCACATGAAACATGGGTTAGCTGCTCCTTGACGGAGCGGGTTAGCCGCACCGGATTGTCCGTTACGCCTGCACGCAAGCTTCCGCCTGCCCCGCCCATGAACAGGACCGAGCACACGGAAGGCTCGCAATTCTCGGCGATGAGTGCGGCGGAGGCTTTCAACGGCTCCGGCGTCTCTTTCTTCTGCGGCACCAGATCGGCGTCGAGCTCGAAGTATGCATATTGCTCGCCTGTGGTGGAAACCATGAAGAGGCGCCCGCCCGACTTGGCGACCTTGGCATTGAACGGCCCGAGAATGGTGAGTGGATCCTCGATATCGGTGCCACCCCAACCCGTTCCGGGATTGGCCACCTGGAAGTAGCGGCCCGGCGTGGAGCGGCGGCCCAGCATCTTGATCCCCGTCGGCGGGATATCGAGCTGTTTGCCCGCCTCATGCTCGGACAGGACACCGGTGATATGGTCATCGACAACCACCACATCATCGACATGTCCGAGCCACTTCTTGGCGAACATCCCGATGGTGGCCGAGCCGCAGCCCACGCGCATCAGTTTTTCAGTGATACCATCGACAACCGGCGCCTTGCCCGCTTCGACGATCAGCTCGACCTGGTGATCCCCGTCGCCGACATGCAGCGTCACGGCCTCGCGGTTGCACAACCGCAAGAGCGCATCACAGGTGATACGGCCCTCTTTCTTGCTACCGCCGGTCAAATGCTCGACCCCGCCGAGCGACAGCATCTTGGAGCCGTACTCGGACGTCATCACATGGCCGATAGGCTCACCTTCCGCATAGACAATATCACGCTCGTCTCCGATATGACGGTCGGTATCGATTTTCACCTTCACGCCGCAGTAGCTGAAGATACCCTCGGTCACCACGGTGACCATATCGACACCTGCCACTTCCTGACTGACGATAAATGGGGCAGGCTTGTAATCGGGATACGTCGTTCCGGCACCCACCGCCGTGATAAAGGGACGGGAGCCTTTGATAATGTCACCGTCCCAGTCATCCCCGGCTTCCGGCAGGAATGGTACCAGAGCCTGCTCCCCACCAGCGATAATAGTGAGCGGATCAACACGGACCAGTGTGCCCCCATGATTAGCGTAGCGGTCACAGGCGCCCGATTTTCCATCGGCGATATAGCACAGCACCGGGCAGGCATCGCAGCGGATTTTTTCGGGTTTGGGGCTGTCGTTCATCATGTGCCAGCGAGAATGGCCGCGCGGACGCGCGCGGGAGTTGCAGGAACCTGCCGGATGCGCACGCCGGTGGCGTGGTAAACCGCATTGAGGATCGCGGGGGCGGTCGGGATCAGCACATGCTCTCCCAGACCCTTGGCGCCATATGGCCCGTGCGCGTCCGGCTCCTCGATGATGATTGTCTCGATGGGCGGGATATCCCCGATGGTGGGGATCAGATAGTCATGCAAGTTTTCGGTCCGGCCTGGGATATACTCTTCCATCAGTGCCATCCCGAGACCTTGGGCGATGCCGCCGTGCACCTGCCCTTCGACCAGCATAGGATTAATCGCGAGGCCGACGTCATGAGCGGCCACAAACTTCGTGGCCTTGACCGTGCCGTAATCCATATCGACCTCCACCACAACAAGATGCGCGGCATAGCCGAACTGGGCATAAGGACTGCCCTGCCCGTTTTCATCGAGCGGTTTGGTGGGCGGATCATAGGTTTCCTCCGCGCGGAAAACGAAGCCCTCAAAATCTTGTGCCAGCGATCCGAGCGCGATCTCGTGTCCCCCCGCCGTATCTGTCGCAATCAGTGTCGCACCTTCGATGCCAAGCACCGCATCCTCGCCCGCGTTCAGCTTTTCGAGGATGCGCGCGCGCAGCGCCTCACCAGACAGCCTCGCTGCATTGCCTGACACATAGGTCTGGCGCGAGGCGGAGGTCTTGCCTGCGTCGGGCGTCACGTCCGTATCAGGGCCCACCAGATCAATAGCCGCAATATCTACGCCCAAAGCGGTCGCAAAGATCTGAGAGATGACAGTGTTAGCCCCCTGCCCGATATCCATCGCACCCTGATGCAAGATCACGCGCCCATCGGCACGGATGCCTGATTTGATGGTAGACGGATTGGGCAAGGAGGTATTGCCACATCCGTACCAGCCCGCAGCAATACCCACACCGCGCTTGATCTTTGCGCCGGTCTTGTTGAACGCATCAGCGGCGGCACGCTCCGCCTCCCAATCAGGGCGCAGCGCATTGAGGCAGGCGCCGATGCCCACTCCCTGATCGAACACCTGTCCGCACACAGTAGGCGATCCGTTCTCCAGAGCATTGACGATACGGAATTCCAGCGGGTCCATCCCCAGCTTTTCGGCCAACTCGTCGAAGAGACACTCCTGCGCGATAGCCGATTGCGGGACGCCGAAGCCGCGAAAGGCACCGGCAGGCGGATTATTGGTGTGGATGCCTTTTGATTCCGCACGGTAATCTGGGATCCGGTAGGGGCCGGACGCATGCACCGGCACGCGGTTGGCGACCGTGGGGCCCCAGCTGGCGTAGGCGCCAGTATCGAACGCCCCGAAGAAATCAAAGCCGCTGATCTTGCCGTTCTCGTCCGCGCCTATGCGCAGGGTGATGTCGGAAGGGTGCCGCTTTGTCGTGCTTTGCATCGATTCCGTGCGGCTGTAGCAGATGCGCACGGGCTTGCCTGTTTTGAGCGCAGCCAGTGCGAGGAAAGGCTGCACGGAGATATCGAGCTTGGAGCCGAAGCCGCCACCAACAGCGGTCGGCAGGATCCTGATCTTCGATCTGTCCATACCTAGAATGATCTCGAGCGCCTCGAGGTCCATCACCGGGGCCTGCGTGCAGGCATGCACCTCCACGCGCTCTCCCACCATCTGCGCAAAACCCGCTTCGGGTTCGATGTAGGCATGCTCGACAAAGCCACTGTTGTAATGCCCCTCGACGGACGCGTGGGCCTTGGCGAGGGCGGTTTTAGGATCACCGCAGGTCACGAAGCCACCGCACATGACATTACCCGTGCGCCCCTCATGCAGTTGGGCAGCCTCCGGCGCTTGGGCTGCCGCAATATCGCACGCCGCAGCGCGCTTAGACCATGTCACGGGAAAATCCTCGGGATCAAAGGCCGCTACGATATCGGGGGCTGCAACGATCGCCGCGACCGCCTCGCCCCTAAACCGCGCCTCATGTTCTGCAAAGACCGGCTGGTCCATGAACTGCGGGATCACCCCGAAGACGTTCCGCCCCTTGATGTCGGCAGCCGTTAGAACGGCTTCGATG
>JAGXHD010000114.1 GCA_024636395.1 Sulfitobacter sp. | reverse complement strand
CCGACCAATGCAACGATGCCCATGGCGCGCCGTCGCGCTCTGCTGGCCCGCGCACGCGAGATCGATGCGCTGATTGTGGAGGACGATTACGAGTTTGAGACGTCGTTTCTGCGCGCGCCCTCCCCCGCACTCAAATCGCTCGATACCGACGGGCGCGTAATCTATGTGGGCAGCTTCTCCAAATCGCTCTTTCCCGGCCTTAGGCTTGGTTATCTGGTGGGGTCAGAGCCGTTCATCCGCGAGGCCCGCGCCCTGCGCGCCAGCGTACTGCGCCATCCCCCCGGCCATATCCAGCGCACCGCATCCTATTTCCTCTCGCTCGGCCATTATGACGCGCTGGTGCGCCGCATGGGCAACGCGCTGCACGAGCGGCGACAGAGCATGGAAGAAGGCATTGCGCGCTATGGTCTGGACGTCGCCGGCCAGGGCGCGCACGGCGGCTCGTCGTTCTGGATGCGCGCACCGGACGGAATCGACACGAAGATCCTCGCCGCACGCCTACGCAGCAGCGGCGTACTGATCGAACCAGGCCACTCCTCTTTCGGCGCCGAAAACCAGCCCCGCAATTTCTACCGCCTCGGTTATTCCTCCATTCCCGCAAACCGCATCCCCGATGGCCTGCGAGCGCTTGCATCCGAAATTGACGTGATGACTAAAGCTGGTCATACCCCAGCGTAACAACTGGCCCTAACTCTGAAACGTCCAACCCCGTAAATTGACTGACAAATCCAGATTCGCCTTCACCCAGTCTTGAGGAATTCCCGCTATGAAGATGACCACAGAAGAAGCTTTCGTAAAAACGCTCCAGCGTCATGGCATCCAGCATGCTTTCGGGATCATCGGCTCTGCAATGATGCCGATCTCCGATATATTTCCCAAAGCAGGCATCAAATTCTGGGACTGCGCCCATGAAGGCTCCGCCGGCATGATGTCGGACGGGTACACCCGCGCGACCGGCAAGATGTCGATGATGATCGCGCAAAACGGTCCCGGCATCACCAATTTCGTCACCGCCGTCAAAACCGCCTATTGGAACCACACGCCCCTTCTCCTCGTGACCCCGCAGGCCGCCAACAAGACAATCGGTCAGGGCGGCTTTCAGGAGATGGAGCAGATGAACCTCTTCGCCGATTGCGTTGCCTATCAAGAGGAGGTCCGCGATCCCTCGCGCATCGCCGAAACGTTGAACCGTGTGATCATGCAGGCCAAACGTGCATCAGGCCCTGCGCAAATCAACGTGCCCCGCGATTTCTGGACACAAGTGATCGATATCGAAATCCCCGAGGTCGTGGAATTCGAAGTGCCGCAAGGCGGCGAGAACGCTGTGGCGAAGGCCGCTGAGATGCTCTCGGAGGCCAAGTTTCCGGTAATCCTGAATGGCGCTGGTGTGGTCCTCGCCCAAGGGGGCATTGAAGCCTCCCGGATCCTCGCCGAGCGTCTGGATGCGCCAGTCTGCGTCGGCTACCAGCACAACGACGCCTTCCCCGGTAACCACCCGCTTTTCGCAGGCCCGCTGGGCTACAACGGCTCCAAAGCCGGGATGGAGCTGATCTCCAAAGCGGACGTCGTGCTCTGCCTCGGCACCCGTCTCAACCCCTTCTCGACCCTGCCCGGCTACGGTATCGATTACTGGCCCCGCGACGCCAAGATCATTCAGGTCGATATCAACGCCGACCGAATCGGCCTCACCAAAAAGGTTACTGTCGGCATCGTCGGGGACGCGGCAAAGGTCGCCTCCGCGATCACCGCCAAACTGACCGCAACAGCAGGCGACGCAGGCCGCAAGGACCGCACCGCCCTCATCGCCCAGACCAAATCCGCCTGGGCCCAAGAGCTCACCTCCATGACGGACGAGCAGGACGATCCCGGCACCGACTGGAACGTGCGCGCCCGCGCGGCCAAGCCAGATTGGATGAGCCCGCGCATGGCGTGGCGCGCGATCCAATCGGCACTCCCGGTCGAGGCGATCATCAGCTCCGACATCGGCAATAACTGCGCCATCGGTAACGCTTATCCCTCGTTTAACGCGGGTCGCAAATATCTGGCACCGGGCCTTTTCGGGCCCTGTGGCTATGGCCTGCCGGCCATCGTCGGCGCCAAGATCGGCCAGCCTGATGTGCCTGTCGTGGGCTTTGCAGGCGATGGCGCCTTCGGCATCGCCGTGAACGAGCTGACCGCGATCGGTCGCGGCGACTGGCCCGCGATCACCCAGATCGTGTTCCGCAACTATCAGTGGGGCGCGGAAAAGCGCAACTCGACGCTCTGGTTCGACGACAACTTCGTGGGCACCGAGCTGGACGAGCAGGTGTCCTACGCGGGCATCGCGCAGGCCTGCGGCTTGCAGGGGGTGGTGGCCCGGACGCAGGAGGAGCTGACAGTTGCACTCGCCAAGGCGCTGGACGACCAGATGAACCATGGCAAGACCACCCTGATCGAAGCGATGATCAATCAGGAGCTGGGCGATCCATTCCGCCGCGACGCGATGAAACAGCCTGTACAAGTGGCGGGCATCGACGCGGCCGACATGCGCGAACAGGTGGTCTGAGCCCTTGGCGCAAGCCCCCATTTTGGTGATGAACGCCGGTTCATCGTCGATCAAGGCAGCGCTCTTCGATGGGGCGCTGTCGGAGCTTCTAAGGATCGAAGCGACGGGCGTGGGCAGCGCAGGGGAGATCCGTGTCGGCGCGCAAAAGCGCCCGATGCCCCTGCCTGACCACGCCACGGCCCTCACAGCCCTTTTCGATGCACTGCAAGCCCAAGGCATAGCTTTGACCGATCTGCACTGTGTTGCGCACCGCATCGTGCACGGCGGCACCAGCCTGACCACCGCACAGCGGATCACACCGGGAGTACGCGCCGCGATCGCGGATTGCGTCCCGCTGGCCCCTTTGCACAATCCGCATCATCTGGCCGCAATAGACGCGCTGGCCGCCCTCGCGCCGGACCTGCCCCAATGCGCCAGCTTCGACACCGCCTTTCACGCGACCATACCGGACGTGGCGCGCCGCTATGCCCTCCCCGATCTGCCAGACCTTCCCGGCCTGCGGCGGTACGGATTTCACGGGACAAGCTATGCATCGCTGGTCCGCAGCCTGCCCGAGCAGAGCCACACCTTACCCCAGCGTCTGCTGGCCATGCATATGGGCAATGGCGCGTCTCTCTGCGCCATTCTGGGAGGGCAATCGGTCGCAACGACGATGGGCTATTCGCCGCTCGGCGGTCTGACCATGGGCACCCGCGCGGGCGAGATAGACGCAGGCGCCGTCCTGCGCTTGGTCGGCGCGCGCGGGCTCGAAGCGGCGGACCATCTGCTTCACCAACAGTCCGGCCTGCTGGGTCTGTCTGGTCTCAGCAGTGATATGCGCACTCTGGAGGCTGCAAACACGCCGCAGGCGAATCTCGCAATCGAGCATTTTTGCTACTGGATCAGCCGTCAGGCAGGCTCGATGATTTCTGCTATGGGTGGACTGGACGCTGTTGCCTTTACCGGCGGGATTGGCGAAAATTCCGGTATGATACGGAACCGCATCCTCGAACTGCTCAGATGGGCGGGAAATTTTCCCGATTATATCGTGCCTGCCCGCGAAGAGCTGCAAATCGCCCGTGAGGCGCAAACCCTGCTTGAGACGTAATAGGCGGCTGCGCCACACGAGAGGATCATAATGACCCACAAACAGCCCGCGCTGGACCTCAGCCCAAAGGTTTCCGACGAAATCCGCAAAACGACCTGCTATATGTGCGCCTGCCGCTGCGGCATCGACGTACACATGAAGAAAGACCCGCTCGGCGATCTCAAAGTCGCCTATATCGAGGGAAACCGCGATCATCCGGTCAATAAGGGCGTTCTTTGCGCGAAGGGATCCGCCGGGATCATGCAGCACAATGCGCCCTCCCGCCTTAGCGCGCCGATGAAGCGTGTGGGGCCGCGCGGCTCGGGCGAGTTCGAGAAGATCAGTTGGGAAGAGGCCTACAGCATCGCCGAAAGCTGGCTGCGCCCCATCCGCGAGACAGACCCCTCCAAACTTGCGTTTTTCACCGGCCGTGACCAGTCGCAGAGCTTTACCTCGCTGTGGGCGCAATCCTTTGGCACGCCCAACTACGCGGCGCACGGCGGATTCTGTTCGGTCAACATGGCCGCGGCAGGCATCTACACGATGGGCGGGGCGTTCTGGGAGTTCGGCCAGCCCGATTGGGACCACACCAAACTCTTCATGCTTTTTGGCGTGGCGGAGGACCACGACAGCAATCCGATCAAAATGGGCATCGGCAAGATCAAGCAGCGCGGCGCGCGGGTGATCGGGGTAAACCCGATCCGCACCGGCTATAACGCCGTCGCGGATGATTGGGTCGGCATCACGCCCGGCACCGACGGTTTGTTCATCCTGTCGATGATCCACTGCCTGATGCAGGCAGGCAAGATAGATCTGCACTATCTCGCGCACTACACCGATGCAGCCGTGCTGATCAATTGCGACGAGAAATCCCCCGATTTCGGCCTGAAAATGCGCGATGCACAGGGCAAGGAGCTGGTCGTCGACCGCACCACGGGCAAGCCTGCACCCTTTGATCAGAAGGGGGTCAAACCCAATCTGGCCGCAACACTGCGCGTGGCGGGCGTCACCCATCGCCCTGTGTTTCACCGGATGGCCGAGATGTATCTGGACCAGCAGTACGCGCCAGAGGCCATAGCCGAGCGTTGCGGGATTTCGGCGGGACGCATCCGTGCGCTGGCAGCGGAGCTTGCGCGCGTGGCGTTCGAGGAATCCTTCGAGCTCAAGCATGAATGGACCGATTTCCGCGGCGAGCATCACACCACAATGACGGGCCGCCCCGTCTCGTTTCACGCCATGCGCGGAATTTCAGCGCACGCCAATGGTTTCCAGACCTGCCGCGCGCTGCATACGCTGCAAATCATCCTGGGGACGGTCGAAGTGCCCGGCGGGTTCCGATTCAACCCGCCCTATCCCAAACCCGCCACAGCGCACCCCAAGCCCCATTGCAAGGTCACCCCCGGCGCACCACTGGATGGCCCGCATTTGGGTTTTGTCCACGGCCCAGACGATCTGGCGCTTAAGGAGGACGGCACCCCCGCCCGCATCGACAAGGCGTTCACTTGGGAAAACCCCATGTCAGCCCATGGGCTGATGCACATGGTGATCTCGAACGCACACGCGGGCGATCCCTACAAGATCGACACATTGTTCATGTATATGGCGAACATGTCGTGGAACTCATCGATGAACACGACCGGCGTGCAGGACATGCTCACCGACCGCGACGAAAACGGCGAATATGTCATCCCCCGTATCATCTATTCGGATGCTTACAGCTCCGAGATGGTCGCCTATGCCGATCTGATCCTGCCCGACACGACCTATCTGGAGCGGTATGATTGCATCTCGCTGCTCGACCGCCCGATCTGTGAGGCAGGTGCCGTAGCCGATGCGATCCGCTGGCCTGTGGTGGAGCCTGACCGCGACGTCAAAGGCTTCCAGTCCGCCCTGTGTGATCTGGGTGCGCGCCTTGGCCTGCCTGCTTTCACCAATCAGGACGGCTCCCAGAAGTATGCCGATTACGCTGATTACATCGTCAATCACGAGCGCCGTCCGGGCGTGGGCCCGCTGGCCGGCTGGCGCGTGGGCGCGCATGGCCTGCAAGGCGGGCGCGGTGACGCGAATGAAAATCAGCTCGAAAACTATATCGCCAACGGTGGATTTTACATAGAGCACATCCCCGCAGGCGCGAACTACTACAAGCCATGGAATGCCGCCTATCAGGATTGGGCGGTAAAAATGGGCCTCTACGACAGCCCCCAACCCTACCTCTTTACCCTCTATTCAGAACCGATGCGCAAATTCCAGCTGGCCGCCGAAGGCCACGGCAAGCGCCAGCCACCGGATTACTTGCGCCAACGCATACGCGAAAAAATGTCGCCGCTTCCGATCTGGTACGAGACCGACCAGCAGGGCAACGAGGGCTTCACCATCACCGCGCTGACCCAGCGCCCGATGGCGATGTATCACTCCTGGGGCAGCCAGAACGCATGGCTACGGCAGCTGCATGGCCGCAACCCGATGTATTTTCCCAGCCCCCTCATGCGCGCGCACGGGCTGAGGGATGGCGACTGGGCCGAGATCACCTCGCCCCACGGGACCATCACCGTACCCGTGATGGAAATGGCCGCGCTCAACGCCAATACGATCTGGACCTGGAATGCCATCGGAAAACGCAAGGGGGCCTGGGCGCTCGACGAGAATGCTCCGGAGGCGACCAAGGGCTTCCTGCTCAATCACCTCATTCATGAGCTGCTCCCGCCCAAAGGCGACGGCTTGCGCTGGGCGAACTCCGATCCGATCACCGGGCAGGCAGCATGGTTCGATCTCAAGGTCGCGGTTCGCAAGGTGGAGGCACCCGCCGATGCGCAGGCCCGCCCGGCGATGCCCGCGATCAAATCCCCCGTCGGCAAAGGCCCGGCTCACCTCAAATGGAAGGTCGGCACATGATCGCCCCGCGCCAGATACATACGATCACAGGCGGGGGCGGCGTCGCGCTGCATGTGCCGGAATACGGCAACGCCGAAGGCATACCCGTGATGCTCATCCACGGCTGGTCGCAGTCGCATCAAAGCTGGACCCGCCAGTTCGCCGGACCACTGGCGGACGCTTGCCGTCTGATCGTGCCCGATCTGCGCGGACACGGCCTGTCGGGCAAGCCCACAGGGGCGGAGCACTACGATAATTCCGCGCCCTGGGCTGCCGATGTCCACGCGATCATCGAGGAGCTGGCGCTGCAAAAGCCCCTGCTCATCGGCTGGTCCATGGGCGGATGGGTCGTTCAGGACTATCTGCGCGTCCACGGTGACGGCGCCATTTCCGGCTTCAGCCTCATCGGATCTTCCGGCGCCACGGGCCGCCATAGCCCGGTCGAGGCGTTGGAGCGGCGCGAGAATGATACAGCCGTGCGCGCCACGGACATGTACGCAGACGAGCTTGGCGCGAACCTTGCCGCAACGCTGGCCTTCCTGAAGGCCTGTTTCGCCACGCCCCCGGATGCCGATGATCTGGCCATGATGACCGGCTTCAATATGCTCTGCCCGCCGTCTGTGCGTGCCGCTGCCCGCAAGCGTCACGAGGATTACCGGCCTGATCTGGCAAAAACCACCGTGCCCGCGCTGGTGCAATGGGGCGTGCATGAGCGTCTTGCAGTGGCGCCCATGCCGCAGCAAACCGTGGACGCGCTGCCGAACGGGCACGGCATCGAGTACGCTCTCAGCGGCCACGCCCCTTTTTGGGAGGAAACTGACGCCTTCAACGCCGATCTGCTCGCCTTTGCCCGCGCCTGCTCGCAGAAGGAAAGCTCCTCATGACGATGCTCCCCGCCAAGACCGAGAAAAAGCTCGGCCTCGTTATTGATCTGGACACCTGCGTAGGCTGCCATGCCTGCGTGATATCCTGTAAAGGTTGGAACACGGAGAATTACGGCGCGCCCCTGTCGGATCAGGACCCCTACGGCGCGGACCCATCCGGCACCTTCCTCAACCGCGTACACAGCTACGAAGTCCAACCTCCGATGCTGGGCCGCGCCGCAGCGCCCGATGCGCAACTGATCCACTTTCCCAAATCCTGTCTGCATTGCGAGGACGCCCCCTGCGTGACCGTCTGCCCTACGGGCGCGAGCTACAAACGGGTCGAGGACGGGATCGTGCTGGTGAACGAGGCCGATTGCATCGGCTGCGGGCTCTGCGCCTGGGCCTGCCCCTACGGTGCGCGGGAGATGGACGCCGCCGCAGGCGTGATGAAGAAATGCACCCTCTGCGTCGACCGGATCTATAACGAGAACCTGCCCGAGATCGACCGCGAGCCCGCCTGCGTGCGCACCTGCCCCTCCAGTGCGCGCCACTTCGGCGATTTCGCCGATCCGGATTCGAATGTGAGCCAGCTTGTGGCGGAGCGCGGCGGGATGGATCTGATGCCCGAGCAAGGCACGAAGCCCGTCAACAAATATCTGCCCCCGCGCCCCAAGGATCAGCTGGCACGGCGTGAAGAGGAGATCGACGGGCTTGCACCTTTCCTCGCACCCGTGGCATCAGAGGCCAAAGGCTTCCTGAGTTGGCTCAACAAAACGCTGGAGAAACTCTGATGCATCCCGCGCCCTCCGTGATCTTCTTCTCCACGTTCTCGGGGCTCGGCTTTGGCCTGCTGATTTTCCTCGGCCTCGGAATGCCGGCAACCACCGGCTTCAATGCCTTCATCTTCCTCGCAATCGCTTATCTGCTGGCCGTGGGTGGCCTGATTTCCTCCACCTTCCATCTCGGGCATCCGGAGCGCGCGCTCAAGGCGTTCTCCCAGTGGCGCACAAGCTGGCTGTCGCGCGAGGCATGGTGTGCTGTCGCAGCACTTGTGCTCATGGCGGTCTATGGGGCGGGGCTCGTGTTTTTCGAGCAGCGCTGGACTCCGCTCGGCGTTCTGGGTGCGCTTGCATCCCTCGGGACCGTGTTCACCACCTCAATGATCTACGGACAGCTGAAAACCGTTCCGCGCTGGAACAGCCCGCTGACGCCCGCCAACTTCATCTCGCTGTGCATCGCGGGAGGGGCACTGCTGGCGGGGCAGATCGTCCCGGCAGTTGCGCTTCTCGCTTTGGCGGGAGCCATCCAGATCGCGACATGGCTGCGCGGTGACAGCGCCTTTGCCAACAGCGGCACGACGATGCAGACCGCCACCGGCCTTGGCCATATCGGCAGCGTCCGTGCGTTCGAACCCCCCCATACCGGGACCAATTATCTGCTGCGCGAATTCGTCCATGAGGTGAGGCGCAAACACGCGCACAAGCTGCGGATCATTGCAATCATGCTGATGGCTGTCCTGCCGGTGGTACTTTTGCTGCTGCCATTCAACCACGTCCTCGCGCTTTTCGCAGTGCTGGCCCATGTCGGCGGCGTGCTCACGGCGCGGTGGCTTTTCTTCGCGCAGGCCGAACACGTCGTCGGCCTCTACTACGGGAAACGGTGAATCTTCCCGATATAAATGTACGCGCAGCTGTGGTTGCCGATACCGCCGCGATGTCAGCCCTTGCGTACAGGTCAAAGAAATCGAACGGCTATGACGATCAGGTCATGGCATTGTTCGAGGAGGGCCTGCAGATCACCCCCGACCGCTTGCAGTGCAGGCCTTTCTGGGTCGCGGAGCTCGACGGGCAGATCATAGGCTGCATCGCCCTTGATCCGCTGGACGGGAGAACCGCCGAGGTGAGAAGCTTTTTCACCGATCCCGATCACCGGGGGCGCGGTCTGGGACACCAGCTGTGGCAGGCCATGCTCACGGTGGCGCAAAGCCAGGGTATCACGCGGCTCCTGGCCCACGCGGACCCCGCCACCCTTCGCTATTACGAAAATCTCGGCTTCATTCAGCGCGGCGAGGTGCCCTCCCGCTCGCTGCCGGGCAGGATGGTTCCGTACATGGCCCGCGACATCTAGAGCGGCAGACGCTTCTCGACCATCCGCGCCATCACCGACGCCCCTATGGGCAGGATCGCCGGATCGAGCTTGAACCCCGGATTATGCAGTGGGACCGTCTCGGAATGGCCGACGATGCAATAGGCGCCCGGCACCACTTTCAGCATATCGGCGAAATCCTCCGAGCCCGTAGCAGGCGCGCTGTTTTCGAGGATGTTTTCCGCGCCCACGATGTCCGCCGCCGCTTCCATATAGGCATCCGAAAGATCGCTGTCGTTGATCAGCACGTCGAACACGTTGCGCAGCTCCAGCTTGATCTCCACGGCATGAGCCAGCGCGAAGCCGTCACAGATCGCCTGCATCCGGGCGGCGGCCAGATCGTAGATCTCGTCCTTGAAATAACGGATCGTGCCCGCCAGCGTCGCCACTTCGGGTACCACGTTATATGCCGACCCCGCGTGGATCTGTGTGACCGACAGCACGCAACTCTCGAGCGGCGGTACGTTGCGGCTCAGGATCGTCTGAAGCTCTGTCGCCACGCTCGCGGCGATAATGAGCGCGTCGCGGCTCTGCGACGGCATCGCCGCATGACTGCCCTTGCCAGTCACCGTGATGTCGAAGAAGGCCGCACCCGCCATCGCCGTACCCTTGCAGATCCCGACCTTACCGTGCTGGCCGTTGGGCATATTGTGCATACCGTAGATCTCGTCGCAGGGGAATTGCTCGAACAGGCCGTCCGCGATCATCTGGCGCGCGCCGCCCAAACCCTCCTCGGCGGGCTGGAACACCAGCACCGCAGTTCCGTCGAAATCGCGTGTCGCAGCAAGATGCTTGGCGGCGCCCAGCAGCATGGTGGTGTGTCCGTCGTGGCCACAGGCGTGCATGATGCCCGCATTGGCGGAAGCATACTCGAGCCCGGTGATCTCGTGGATCGGCAGGGCGTCCATATCCGCGCGCAACCCGACGCGGCGGTTCCCCTTCCGCTTGCCGTGGATCAGGCCCACAACGCCTGTCTTGCCAAGCCCGGTATGCACCTCGTCGACCCCGTAGCTGCGCAATGTGTCGGCGACGATGGCACTGGTTCTCGCTTCCGTGAACCCGATTTCAGGATGGGCGTGCAGGTCACGGAAAATCGCGGTGAGCTCGTCAGTGCTCTGAGATATCACGGGAAGGATGTTCATGTTGCGGGCTCCGGCGCTGGGGGTTGCCAACACCCTACACACGGAACCCGCGATGAAAAGCCTAGTTCATCAATCCGGCATGGCGCAGGCCCGCATCCACCAGCGCACGGGTCTCATCCGCAAGGCCAGTCAATGGCAGACGCACGTCCTCGGAGCACAGATCGAGACGCGACATGGCATATTTCACGCCCACCAGTCCGGGCTCGGTGAAAATCGCCTGATGCAGGGGCATCAACTTGTCCTGAATATCCAGAGCAAGTGCATAATCCCCAGCCTTGCAAGCGGCCTGTAGCTGCGCGCACAGCTTGGGCGCCACATTCGCCGTCACGGAGATACAGCCCACGCCGCCCTGCGCGTTGAAGCCGTGTGCCGTGCCATCCTCGCCCGACAGCTGGATGAAATCGACTCCGCACGTGATCCGCTGGGCGCTCACCCGCGCCAGATCGCCCGTGGCATCCTTCACCCCGACGATGCGCGGCAGCTTCGCCAGTTCGCCCATGGTCCGGGGCGACATATCGATGACCGAGCGGGGCGGGATGTTGTAGATGATGATCGGCAGCGCGCAGCAATCGTGCACCGCGGTGAAATGTGCAATAAGCCCTCGTTGGGTCGGCTTGTTGTAGTAGGGCGTCACCACGAGGATACCGTCCGCACCCACCTTTTCGGCATGCTGGGCGAGGCGGATGCTCTCGAGTGTATTGTTGCTGCCCGCGCCCGCAATCACAGGAATCCGGCCTGCCGCGGCTTTGACAACCTCCTCGACCACGATCTCGTGCTCGCGGTGGGTCAGGGTGGGCGATTCGCCGGTGGTGCCGACGGGAACAAGGCCGTTCGACCCCTCGCCCACATGCCATTCAACCAGTTTTTTGAGTGTTTCGATATCCAGCTCGCCGCCTTGAAACGGCGTGACGAGGGCAGGCATAGAACCTGAAAACATGTGCACGCTCCTTTATGTGCTGGAGACCGGAAGGCCACCGGGTGAAGCCGCCCGAAGGGCAGACAAGGACAAGACCGCCTACCCGCAGGTTCGTGAATTGAACCCGTGAATGTATAGTCTATGGTGCAAGGCTGTACTGTGGACGAGATAGGAAATGCAAGCCATGACACGCCATCTGACGGCCCTGTTGCTCCTGTGTGCCATGGCATTGCCCGCCGCCGCAGAGCGGCCCCGCCCCCTGGGCTGGGCGATGGATGCGGTGCGAAATGGCAATTTCTCTGCCGCCGAAACCATCGCCGCGCGCGATGGCGCGGTGGCGCGTGATGTAATCGTATGGCACCGGCTGCGCGCCGCACAGGGCGACTATGCCCAGATCACCGATTTTCTCGCCCGTCGGCCAGATTGGCCTGGGGAAGACTATCTGCGCCGCCGCTCCGAGCCTGAAGTGATCAAGCAAGGCGACGCCGCCATTCTGGCATTTTTCGATCAGGTCGGTCCGCAAACGCCGCAGGGCGTCCTTGCCCATGCCAAGGCTCTGACAGGCGCGGGGCTGAGCGGATCCGCGCAGGCCAATCTGGTGATCGCATGGCGTACCATGACGATGAACCCCGAATCCCAAGCCGATTTTCTGGCGGCCCACGGTGGTCTGCTGGCGCCGCACCATACCGCGCGCCTCGATGCCATGATCTGGCAGCGCAACTACGATGAGGCACGGCAGATGTTCGACCTCGTCGACAGTTCCGCAAAGGCCACCGCAGAAGCGCGGATTGCCTTCTACCGCCGCACCGACGACGCGGTTGGCCTGTTCGAGAGCCTGCCCGCCGCGGTCAAGATAAGCGGTGGCGTAAACCACGCGCGGTTCGAATGGCGTATCCGCAGCGGGCGGTTTGACGATGCCAAGGATCTGCTGTTCGAGGCCTCCAAAAGCATCGAGATGCTCGGCGATCCCGCCGCCTGGGCCAACCGCCGCCGCGCGCTGGCCCGAGATGAGATGCGCGACGGCGATCCCGCGCGCGCCTACACGCTGGCCGCGCGCCATTTCCTCACCGAAGGATCGGATTACGCCGATCTAGAATGGTTGGCGGGCTACATTGCGCTGCGGTTTCTGAAGGATCCCGCCCTGGCGCTCTCCCATTTCAAGGGGCACGACGGCGCGGTCGAATCCCCCATCAGCCAGGGCCGCGCAGGATACTGGCAGGGCCGCGCGCTGGAGGAGGCAGGTGACAGCGAAGGCGCTGCCGCCGCTTACCGGAAAGGCGCAAATTTCCAGACCTCGTTTTATGGCCTGCTGTCAGCCGAACGGGCGGGTATTCCGTTTCCCGAAAAACTCCGCGGCCTGCCCCCTGCGCAAGATTGGCGCAGCAGCCCACTGGCAAACGCCCCCCTTTTCGAGGCAGGCCTGCTCCTGCAAGCCTCCGGCGAACTGGATGTCGCGGAGCGGTTCTGGACCCACCTTGCCGAGCAACTGCTCGAGCCGGACTTGGAGCTGTTGGGACAGGCAGCGATCGACATCGGCCAGCCGCATATGGCCATCATGATCGGCAAGCGCGCCGCGCAGCGCGGGCTCGAGATTGCAGCACCATATTACGCACTGCATCCCGCAGGCGAGGCTGATCTGCCCATGGCTCCGGAGATGACCCTCGCCATCGCGCGGCGCGAAAGCGAGTTCGATCCCGTGGTACAATCCGCCGTGGGCGCGCGCGGTCTGATGCAGCTGATGCCAGCGACAGCGCTGGAAGTCGCGCAGAAGCTCGGCATAGCGCCCCAGCACACCACCGATCGCCTCACGGCCGATCCAGTCTACAATGCCCGCCTAGGGACGCAATATCTGGCGGAACTGGCGGGGCGGTTCAACGGCAACGTCGTGATGATGTCGGCGGCTTACAACGCGGGCCCCAGCCGCCCGCTCCGTTGGATGGAGGACTACGGCGATCCGCGCGACGGTGATATCTACATCGTAGACTGGATCGAAATGGTCCCGTTTCGCGAGACGCAGAATTACATCATGCGCGTGACGGAATCGCTGCCGATCTATCGCGCGCGCCTCGGCCGCGATCCGCTGCCAATACCGTTCTACGACGAACTTATCGGCTCAACCCTGCTGTCTTTCGCGCCAGAAGGTGAATAGGCCTGCGGCCACGATGATCACGCAACCAATCGCGACATTCGTACTCACCGTTTCGCCAAAAAGCGTGATACCGATGGTCGCAGCGAACACCAGTTGGAGATAGGCGAAAGGTTGCACCGCACTGGCTTCCGCTACTTCATAGCAGCGGATCAGCAGCCAGTGCCCGGTCACGCCGGTGAGGCACAGGCAGCCCATCCAGATCCAGTCACGGGCGATCATCGGCTCCCAGAACCACACGCCGAGACTGGTCATAGCCACTGCGCCAACGGTCCCGGTCCAAAAGAAGCTGGTCGCCGTGCTGTCGCGACGCCCGGCGTAGCGGGTGAGCAAACCGTAGACCGCGAACATCGCCGCAGCCAGCAGCGGGATCAACGCGCGGATGTCGAACACTTCGCGGCCCGGCTGCAGGATGATAATCACCCCGATGAAGCCCACGCCAATCGCCGCCCACCGCCGCCAGCCCACATGCTCCCCCAGTACCGGCCCCGAAAGGGCGGCCACCAGAAGCGGGTAACAGGTGAATACCGCATGGCTCTCGACCAGCCCCAGCATGGTGAAGGCCAAGACCATCACACAGATCTCGAGGCTCAGGAGCAATCCGCGCGTGATCTGGATGAAAGGCTGCTCCGTCTTTGCCGCTGCCCGTATGCCACCCGCGCGCTTTTTCGCGATGGCGATCACGAAGGCGGCAAAAAACCAGTACCGGATCATGACGATCATCAGGACGTTATACTCGCCTGCCAGATGCCGGGAGATCCCGTCCTGCACGGCAAAGACGAAGGTCGTCACGATCATCAAGCCGATGCCGAGGGGAATATTGTTGCTCTGTGTCATTTCAATTCTGCTTGTGTCATATGCCGCTTGCGCCCGTAGCCTGCGACACGGTTCACTTCGAATCCCGCGTCCGCCATTCCGCGTCGCACAAAACCTGCGGCAGTATACGTCGCCGCCGTACCGCCTTTGCCCGTGTGCCGGGCGACCTCGGCCATCATCTCGGCCGACCAGAGCTCGGGGTTTTTGGCCGGAGAGAAGCCATCGAGAAACCACGCATCGGCATGGCTATCCCACACCGGCAGGGTCTCGCGGGCATCACCCAAGATCACGCGCAGGACGAAATCGGGGCCCTCGAGCAAGGTCGGAAAATCCTCTGCTGTCGCCAGATCGTCCGGTAGGCCTTCAAAGGCGCGCAGTGCGGCGTGTAGATCATCCATCGCCATCGGATACGCCTCGAAACTCGTAAAAAAGAGCGTGCCGCCACATCCAGCCGCACGAAAGGCCTGCAACGTCACCAGGAAATTCAGCCCCGTTCCAAAGCCAAGCTCGGCTACGTGAAACCCGTCCACAAATCGCGCGGGCAAATCATTGCCGCCCAGAAAAACGTGTCTCGTCTCCTCCATCCCGTTCTCGAGGCTGAAATACGGATCGTCGAACCGCGTCGAGACAGGCACCCGCCCGTCGCGCCATTCTATCTGTGCTGTCTGGTCCTGCACGCCCATGCCCTGTATCAGTCGTTCCGGCGCAACTTGCGCGCAAAGCGGGGGCAGAGCAATGACCGATATCACCATTCGCGGCGCAGGGATTTTCGGGCTTTCCATCGCCTGGGTCTGCGTGCGGCGCGGGGCAAAGGTACAGATCATCGATCCCGATGGCGCGGGCGCGGGCAGCAGCGGCGGGATCGTCGGAGCGCTTGCACCCCATGTGCCAGAGAACTGGAACCCGAAAAAAACCTTCCAGCTCGACAGCCTTCTGATGGCAGAACAGTTCTGGGCCGGAGTGGCCTCCGCTGGCGGCATGGAGCCCGGCTATTCCCGCACGGGCCGTTTGCAGCCCATCGCCGACGGTACCGCGCGCGCGTTGGCACAGCGCCGCGCGGAAACTGCCGCTGACCTGTGGCAGAGCCGCGCGCTCTGGGAAGTGATCCCGGCCTCGGATGCACCCTGGGAGCCCCGCAGCCCCGACGGTTACCTCATCCGTGACACGCTGAGTGCCCATCTGCACCCGCGCCGCGCCTGTGACGCGCTGGTTGCTGCACTCGCCGCGTCCGGCGTGCCTATCCAGACTGATGCAGCCGACGCAGGCGCGGTGATCTGGGCGACGGGCGTAGCAGGGTTGGAGGCTCTCTCTGCCGGGCGCGCCCGCAGCATGGGCAGCGGCGTCAAGGGGCAAGCGGCACTCTTGAAATACAACGCTCCCGAGCTGCCACAGCTTTTCGCAGGCGGCGTGCACATTATCCCGCATCTCGATGGCACGGCGGCTATCGGGTCAACCTCGGAGACAGGCTACGATGATCCAGCAACCACTGATGCGCTGCTCGATGATGTGGTGGCCAACGCCCGCGCGGCCGTGCCCGCCCTCGCGAATGCACCGGTAGTGGCACGGTGGGCCGGTGTGCGTCCCCGCGCCCGCACCCGCGCGCCGATGCTGGGTCCTTGGCCTGAGCGAGCGGGGCATTTCGTGGCCAACGGTGGCTTCAAGATCGGGTTCGGCATGGCCCCCAAAGTCGCGGATGTCATCGCGGATCTGGTGCTGGAGGGCCGCGACGCCATCCCCGAAGGATTTCACGTGAAGGATAACTTGTGAGCCCCTGCCTCTCGACGCTCGATCACCTGGTGCTGACCGTTGCGGACATACCCTCGACCGTGAGGTTCTTTACGAACGTACTTGGCATGACCCACCACCTGTTTACCGTAGCCGATGGCAGCAAACGCCATGCACTTTCGTTCGGCACGATGAAGATAAACCTTCACCAGCACACAGCCGAGTTTGAACCGAAGGCCCGCCATGTGCAGCCCGGTTCCGCCGATCTGTGCTTTCTGACGCAGACCCCTCCCGACGTCTGGCAAGTGCATCTGTCGCAGCATGCCATTGAGGTAGAGGCAGGCCCGGTTTCCCGCACCGGGGCAACCGGGCCGATCACTTCGCTCTATCTGCGCGATCCCGATGGCAATCTGATCGAGATCGGCATCGCTGTCTAAGCTTTGATATCGGCGCGCAGGGCGTCCATCAGCTGCGTCAGCTCCTTAATATACATCTCCCCCTTGAGCCGCCCGTGTTCATCGAAGGCCTCGTGGCTTGCGGCCACGTGGATTTCCGGGCCCTGCAGGATGCGCGGACGGAAAGCCACCAGAAATCCGCGCAACACCATCTGTGCACGCTCGCCCCCTGCCCGCCCCGCAGCGGCGGACATCACGGCCACGGGCTTGTCCCCCCAGGGTTTGACCTTTGAGCGGCTGATCCAGTCAAACGCGTTTTTCAACGCCCCGGACGGACCCTTGTTGTATTCTGGCGACGAGATCAGAATCGCATCCGCATCGGCCAACTGCTGTGCCAGCGCATCGACTGCGGCAGGCACGCCATGCGCCTCCTCGTCGTCGGCGTTGTAGAGGGGCAGATTTATATCGGCCTCGGAATAATCCGCATCTCCGAACAATCGCGCGGCCTCGGCCAACAAGAGCGAATTATGGCTCCCCTTGCGCAGCGAGCCCGAAATGCCGACGAGTTTGTATGTGGCCATAACCTTTAATCCTTTTTTGAAAGCAACAATTGCTCCCTAAAATGAGGCGGTCTTCCGAAGTCTCAAGTGCGGCTTAGGGCGTGCGCATTAAAAAAGGCTCCGGTGCCATCAAGCGCCGGAGCCTTTCGTGTCAGCGTGAACGTTGTCCGCCTTAGTTGGGCAGGATCACGATCTCGACGCGCCGGTTCTGTGCTTTGCCCTGCGCGTTGAGATTGCTCGCGATCGGCTGGCTTTCGCCGCGGCCAAACGACTGGATGCGCGCGGGCGACGTGCCGTTGTTGATCAGCACGGCAGAAACCGCGTTGGCACGGCCCTCGGAAAGCTGCTGGTTAAAGCTCGCGTCGCCGTCGCTGTCGGTATGGCCGATCACTTGGATCCGCGAATTGGGATAGGCTTGCAGATTGTTTGAAACCGCCGCCAGATCGCGTTGAAGGTCAGGCCGCACGCTGCTGGAGCCGGTAGCGAACAAGATATCCTGCGGCAGGGTCACGATGAGGCGATCGCCGGTGTTGTTGATCGTCACGTTGTTGTTGCCGAGGCTGGCGCGCAGGTCACGCTCCTGCCGATCAAGAATAGCACCGCCGCCCGCGCCGAGTGCGGCACCGATCAATGCGCCCTGAACGGCGCCCCTGTCGCGGTTTCCGTCGCCCCTGGACAGAGCACCGATCACAGCACCGGCACCGGCACCGATCAGCGCGCCGTTCTTGGTGCGTTGGTTTGGATCATTCTCGGAGGCGAGGATCGACCCGTTTGGGTTCGTGCATGCGCCCAGCGCAACGACTGTCGCCATCGCAGCGAAGAGGGGGAATTTCACAAAAGTCATAGTTTACTGCCTTACTGTTTCGGCCTCGTTCGGGCGAAGCATCTTTTCGGTAAACGCTTTATAGGGAGGTTTTGTTTCCGACAAAATGGCAATGGATGAATAATGAGCGGCATCCCGCGCACATTAGCCACTCTCGATACGCGCAGATTCGAAGCCGAGCATCGCGCGTTTCATGTCCAACCCCCAGTGATAGCCGCCCAGCGCGCCCGATTTGCGTAGCACCCTGTGGCACGGGATCAGGTAGCCGATGGGATTGCGTCCGACCGCCGTGCCCACAGCGCGGACAGCGCGCGGGCTGCCGATCGCCGCCGCCACCGCACCGTAGGTCGTCACGCGCCCTTCGGGCAGGCGGAGCAGCGCCTCCCAGACCTTGATCTGGAACGGTGCGCCGATCAGATACAGCGGTGCGCGGCCAAGCGCACCATCCATCCCGAACGCGGCCAGCACCCAGGGACGCAGGCGCGTCGGATCTTCGGTAAACTCAGCCGCAGGCCAGCGCGACAGTAGATCCGCCATCGCTGCCTCCTCCCCCAGACCGGCGGCGAGCGACAGGCCGCAAATACCTTTGTGCGTGCCCATCACGAGCGCCGGGCCGAACGGGCTGTCGAACCAACCCCAGAAGATCTCAAGCCCCGCACCGCCTGTCGCAAACTCGCCGGGGCTCATCGCCTCCCAACGCACGAACAGATCGTGCAGGCGGCCGGTGCCCGACAGGCCGGTGGAATGGGCCGCCTCGAGCGTGGTAAACCGCTCGCGCAGCAGCGTCTTGGCGTGGCCCAGCGTCAGGTACTGCTGATATCGCTTCGGCGAGACGCCGACCCACGATGAAAACAGCCGCTGAAAATGCGCCGCACTCATCCCCATCTCACCCGCAAGCGCCTCAAGGCTCAAAGGGCTTTCCGCCGAATCAATAAGCGCAATCGCGCGGGCCATTACGCCGTAGTGATAGGCGCGGCTGGCGTCATCGGAAGCTGTGCTGTCTGGGCTGTGCATCATCTGTGTCATGGAGCCACAATATGCCGCCGCCCGCTTGCACGCGACCCGAAACCTGCGCATACCTCTGCGCCATGAGCAAACAGTCAAAACAACTCGATTATCATGACATCCGCGCCATCATGGAGCGGTTTCAAGACGCCGATCCCGAGCCGAAGGGCGAGCTTGAGCACGTCAACGTCTATACCCTCGTCGTAGCTGTGGCCCTGTCTGCGCAATCGACGGACGTGGGCGTAAACAAGGCCACCCGTGCGCTTTTCCAGATCGCCGATACGCCGCAAAAGATGCTCGATCTCGGCCTCGATGCGCTGATCGATCATATCAAGACGATCGGCCTTTACCGCCAGAAGGCCAAGAATGTCATCCGGCTCAGTCAGATCCTGGTGGATGAATATCAGGGTATCGTCCCCAACTCCCGCGCTGCCCTCCAATCACTGCCGGGCGTAGGACGCAAGACCGCGAACGTGGTGCTCAACATGTGGTGGCACCAGCCCGCACAGGCCGTCGACACGCATATCTTCCGCGTGGGCAACCGCACGGGCATCGCACCCGGCAAGACCGTCGACGCGGTAGAGCGGGCGGTGGAGGACAACATCCCTGCCGATTTCCAGCTGCACGCACACCACTGGCTCATCCTGCATGGCCGCTACCACTGCAAGGCGCGCAAGCCGCAATGCCCGACCTGCATCATCAAAGACCTCTGCGCATATAAGGAAAAAACGATATGAAAACCTATGACCTCGTGGGGATCGGCAATGCCGTGGTGGATGTGATCAGCCATTCGGATGATGCGTTTCTAGACAATATGGGCATCGAAAAAGGCATCATGCAGCTCATTGAGCAGGACCGCGCAGAACAGCTCTACGGTGCTATGATCGACCGACTGCAAACACCCGGCGGGGCGGTGGCCAACACCGTCGCCGGTGCCGGGGCTCTGGGCCTCGAGACCGCATTTATCGGACGGGTACGTGATGACGGGCTGGGCAAGTTCTACGCCAGCGCGATGACGGACAATGGCATCGACTTCGTCAACCCACCCGTCGCAGACGCAGACCGCCCCACGTCCCGCAGCATGATTTTCGTCACGCCCGATGGCGAGCGCTCGATGAACACCTATCTTGGCGTGTCCACAGGTCTCTCCTCTGCAGATGTCCCCGGCGATGTCGCCGGCAACGCAAAAATCATGTTTCTCGAGGGCTACCTCTTTGACGAGGATGCGGGCAAAACCGCCTTCCGTGAGGCGGCCCGCGCGGCAAAGGCAGGCGGTGGGATGGCGGGCATCACAATCTCCGATCCCTTCTGCGTCGAGCGTCACCGCGCCGATTTCCTCGCGATCATAGAGAACGATCTCGATTTCGTCATCGGCAACGAGGCGGAGATCAAATCCCTGTTCCAGACGGACGATCTGGAAGACGCGATGGCAAAAACAGCCGCCCTGTGCCCGATCATGGTCTGCACGCGCGGCGGCGACGGCGTGACATTGATCCGAGAAGGCACCCGTGTCGATCTGGCAGCGCCCGCGCGGATCACACCGGTGGACGCTACCGGCGCCGGGGACCAGTTCGCTGCCGGCTTTATCTATGGCCTCGCAACGGGCCGCGATCTGGAGACCTGCGGGCGCATGGGCAACCTGTGCGGCGCGGAGGTCATCTCCCACATCGGGCCCCGCCCCGCGATGGATATGCTTGAGGAATTCCGCAAGGCGGGTCTCATCTGATGGTCGAGAACGGCGAATATGAGGTCCCTTCTGGCAAGCTCGCCGTGATCGTGACCTATCTGGAAATGCATGCGCCCGCCCCGATCAAGCAGGTGCCGCTGCCCGCCGGGGTGACCTTCCGGCAGATGAGGCCGAGCGCCGCGCAGTACCGCGATCTCTTTACCCGCGTAGGTTCCCTCGATTGGCTGTGGTACGGGCGGCATGCGCTGCCCGATGCCGAGCTTCAGGCGATCATAGATGCGCCAGAAATTGCCTTTTTCACCCTCACGCGCGATGGCGTGGACGAGGCGCTGTTGGAGCTGGATTTCCGCATCAAGGGACAGTGCGAGCTGGCCTATTTCGGCCTCACACCCGCGCTCATCGGCTCGGGCGCGGGGCGGTTTTTGATGAACGAAGCGATCACGCGCGCCTGGGCCTCAAACATCAGTCGCTTCCACGTACACACCTGCACACATGACAGCCCGCAGGCGCTCGATTTCTATGTCCGCTCAGGCTTTACGCCCTACAAACGCGCTGTCGATATTGATGACGATCCGCGCCTGAACGGCGTACTCCCACGCGAGATGGCCAGCTGGATCCCCATCCTTTGAAGCGATTATCTGTGCGGCGTGCAGTCGTTGCCGGCAAAGCAGCTTTTTACGGCCCGCAGCATCTTGGTCGTCGGGTTCTGAAACAGATAGCCGCCGCAAGGGTTGGTCGCGATCACGCGCCCTTCCTCTCCCAACTCGACGAATGCGAGCACGTGGCCGCCGCGCTGCACGTTTGCGCACCACGGGCCGTAGCAAGCGACGCTCACACGCACGGGCTTGTTGTAGGGCGTCGCGAACCCTTTGGCCGTGAGCATCGACCCCGTCAGCCGCGCGTCGATCACGGTCGACTGCGGATGCGCGTCCGGCGTTAGATGCTTGTTCGGCATCTGCCCGCGGTCGAAATCAAGCCGCCCCTGCACGATGACAAACGACGCCTCATCCTCCTGCGCCTGCAAAAATGCGGCCTCGATGGCGTGCGGCCGACAGGAAAGCGCCTCGGCTGTCACTGGCGCTAATGCGAGAAGGCAGGCGAACAAGCCGGCTCTCATAGCAAGCTCCGGAATTCACCGAGCACGCGCGCGTAGACATCGCGCTTGAACGGAACGATTCCCGCCAGCATCGCATCGGGGGCCAGCCAGCGCCACGCGCCGAACTCAGGCTCCGCCGTCTCGATGTTCACCTGCGCATCGGTGCCTGAATAGCGCAGCAAAAACCACTTCTGCTCCTGCCCGCGGTAGCGGCCCTTCCAAAGCTTCGGCACCAGATCATGGGGCAACTCGTAGGGCAACCAGCCGTCTGACTCCGCCGCAACGGTGACGAGATCTTGGGTGATTCCGGTCTCTTCTTCCAGCTCGCGCAGCGCCGCAGCACGCGGGTCCTCGCCTGGATCCACGCCGCCTTGCGGCATCTGCCAGGCGTCATAGTTCTGGTCCAGCCGCTGGCCTACGAATACTTCGCCCTTTGCATTGAGCACCATCAGCCCCACACAGGGCCGGTAGGGCAGTTTTTCAATCTCTTGCGGTGTCATGCGGGTATCCATTTCCGTGATCTCCTTGGTCAGTAGCCTACATTACCCGGCAACGCACTAAAAGCGCGCTGACGCCGCGTTTTTAATGACATCAAGAAAGGCGGCAGCCATGCTCGCCGCCAACCACAT
>JAGXHD010000113.1 GCA_024636395.1 Sulfitobacter sp. | reverse complement strand
CCCGAGAGCGTCCACAAAGCGGGCGTATCGATGCAGGGCCGGACGGTCAGCGAATGGGAAACCGCCTTCGAAGACTGGGAAGATCACATCATCGAGGAGCCAACCTGATGTATTTCGCCTCCGACAACACCGGTATTACACACCCCAAGATCATGCAGCGCGTGGTCGATGCCAACACTGGCTACGCCATGCCCTACGGCAACGACGAGATCATGGGGAAGGTCCGCGCCGATCTGCGCACCCTATTTGAGCCGCCCGATGCGGCGATCTATCTGGTTGCCACAGGCACCGCCGCCAATTCGCTGGCGCTAGCCTGCTATACCGAGCCCTGGCAGACTATTTTTTGCGCACAATACAGCCATATCGAGGAAGACGAATGTAACGCCCCAGAGTTCTATACCGGCGCGAAACTCACCCTGATCCCTACTCCAGACAAAATGGCTCCCGAAGACCTCGCTGCTGCCATCGCCCGCCGTCCCAAGGGCGTCGTGCACATGGCTCAATCCGGTGCCGTCTCGATCACCCAAGTCACCGAGCATGGCTCGGTCCATACATTGGAGGAGATCCGCGCCCTCACCGCCGTAGCGCAGGCAGCCGATCTGCCCGTGCACCTCGACGGCGCGCGGTTTGCCAACGCCCAAGTTGCCCTGGGTTGTACGCCGGCCGAGATGACGTGGAAATCAGGTGTGGACGTGGTGAGCTTTGGCGGTACCAAGAACGGCTGCATGGGCGTCGAAGCGGTAATTTTCTTCGATCCGTCCAAGGCGCAGGAGTTCGAATACCGTCGCAAGCGTGGCGCGCATCTGTTCTCGAAGCACCGCTACCTTTCCGCCCAGATGGAGGGCTATCTCGCGGATGATCTCTGGCTCGAAATGGCCCGCATGGCAAATGACGCCTGTGCCCGCCTGACAAAAGGCCTACGCAACCACGGCGCAGAATTCCTGCATGAGCCGCAGGCCAACATGATTTTCGCCCGCTTCCCCCGCGCCGTGCACCAGAAATTACAGGCGGCAGGCGCGAAATATTACGTGACTGGCGGTGATGTGGCGACAGGCCCGGCTGTTGAAATGCTCGCCTGCCGCCTCGTTTGCGATTGGGCTATGAGCGACGATCTCGTCGACCAATTCCTCAGCCACTTCTAGCTGCGCGCGAGCAACGCCCGCACAGGCACCGCGACAGCATCGGGATGGGTCACGGGCAGCATATGCCCTGCCCCCTCGACTACGACCCGCGTCACGTCTGGCAGACGTTTCTCCAACGATACCGCCACTTTGGCACTCATCGGCGGAGATTGATCCCCCTCGATCAGCACCGCAGGCATCGACGCCCCCGCCATGCGGCCTTCGTTCAGCAAACCCGCACTGTCATGGTGCAAAAACGCAGCACTTGCAGGGACGTAATGCACCAGCCGCGTCATGTGCTCGCGCATCCGCTCGGGCAGCGTGTCCCAGGGCGTACCATCGCCCCAATCGCGGTTGAATACCCGCGCGGCTTCGCGCTCGTCGCCGCTGGCGAATGCGGCATCAAGTGCTGCACTGTCACGCTTGTACTCGGCCAGCATGCCGGGATCATCTTCCATCGCAGCAGCGAAATACACAGGTTCGATGAGCGTCAGACTACGCACCAACTCAGGGCTCTCCACCGCGATCCTGAGCGCCACCGTCGCCCCGAATGAATGACCGATGAGGTCCATCCGCTCGATGATGAGCCCGCGCGCCATATCCGTGGCCACATCATGTACGTTGCCGGTCCGGTCCCAGACGCCCGATTTCCCGTGGCTCGGCAGATCGAAGGCCAGAATGCTCAGATCATCTTTGAGCGCTGCCGCCATCCCCCGCCAAGCGCCCGAATGGCCCAAGGTGCAATGAATGGCCAGCGCCCTGCGCGGCGCCCCCTCGTAGAGATGTGTATGCGTATGAAGTGTCACAGTTTTCCCTGAAGATATAGGTCCAGATCGTCAAGGCGGTCCTGCCCCCAGAACCGCTCGCCCTCGACGATATAGAACGGCGCACCGAACACCCCAGCCTCTACCGCATCCTCCAAGTTTCGGGTGTAGGTCTCCGCGCCCAAGAGCAATCCGCTGTCGGCCAGATCAGCGTCAAACCCCACCTCCGTCAGGCACGCGCGGATCACGCCATCATCAGCAATGTCCTTCTCCTCGGCCCAGCAGGCACGCGTGATGGCATGCGCCAGTTGCCCCAGATCACCGCCGCCCGCGTTTTGCGCGGCAATGAAGGCATAGGCTGCAGGCGCCCCGTTGGTCGGCCAATGCGCGGGCTTGAGATTGAAGGGCAGGCCCAGCTTTTTGGCCTGGCGCGTTAGTTCCTGCGCCCTGTATTCGATCCGGCTGGGGTGGCGTTCCTTGGGTGGCACGCCGCCCGTGCGCCCGAATCCCTGAATGATATCGAATGGTTTGTAATTGATCTGCGCTCCGTTCCGCGCAGCGACCTCCTCCAGCCGTGTGCCCGCGAGATAGCAGTAGGGCGACAGGGTCGCAAAATAATAGTCGATACGGGCCATTTGGTGCTCCATGAGGGTGTGTGCGCTTTGCCTGACCCTAGGCGCATGTTACTGGGGGTTCAATGTAACGATTCTGTTAAACCGCTGCCACGGAGCCCCTCCCACATGCGCCATATCCCAGAGCCAAAGCTGATTTCCGGCAATTCCAACATGCCTCTTGCCAAAGCGATCGCCCGGCGCATGTCGCTGCACCGCGGGGTGAATGTCGGTCTGGTCGAAGCCCGGGTCGAACGGTTTAACGATGGCGAAATTTTCGTCGAAGTATTCGAGAACGTGCGCGGAGAGGATATGTTTATCATTCAATCCACCTCGAACCCCGCCAACGACAACCTGATGGAGCTGCTGATCATGGCGGATGCCCTGCGCCGCTCCTCGGCGCAACGTGTCACGGCCGTGCTGCCCTACTTCGGCTACGCCCGGCAGGACCGGCGCACCAAGGCGCGCACCCCCATCACCGCCAAACTGGTCGCAAACATGCTCGTGGGCACCGGTATCGAACGGATTCTGACTATGGATCTGCACGCAGCCCAAATTCAGGGCTTTTTCGATATTCCTGTCGACAACCTCTACGCGTCTCCCGTCTTCGCGCTCGATATAAAGCACGCCTTCAAGGATCAGATGGAAGACCTGATGATCATCTCGCCGGATGTGGGCGGCGTGGCCCGTGCGCGCGAATTGGCCAAACGGCTCAATGCACCCCTCGCCATCGTCGACAAACGCCGCGAGAAAGCAGGCGAAGTCTCCGAAATGACTGTAATCGGGAACGTCACCGGCAAAACCTGCCTGATCGTGGACGACATCTGCGACACCGCGGGCACCCTGTGCAAAGCTGCCGAACTGCTCATCGCAAACGGTGCCAAGGAAGTTCACTCCTACATCACCCACGGTGTCATGTCCGGCCCGGCGGTCGAGCGTGTCACGAAATCCGCGATGAAATCGCTGGTCATCACCGACACGATACAGCCTACAGACGCGATCAAAAACGCACCCAACATCCGCATCGTACCCACCGCACCCATCTTCGCCCAAGCCATCCTCAACATATGGAACGGTACGTCCGTATCGTCGCTCTTCGAGCAGGACACGCTTGGCCCGATCTACGACGGCATGTACACAGCCGATTAGACCCTTAACTTTATCTTAAACGCATCTGGCTGCGGCTCGCGGGCGGGGGCCTATCTCGCTTTTATCCCACGTCCCAGGCGTCCGCGTCCTCAAGCTCGCCAAACGCGGTCCAGGCGATCCGCACGCGGGCCACTTTTGTATCTCCCCAGGTCCGAAACACCATATCAAAGCCCACCTCTGTCACCGCTTCCGCCGTGACGTCCGCGCGCAACACCGTGCCCGCATCCATATCCCAGAGCGAAATCGACAACTGCACCGTAGGCACTGTGCGGTAGGCCTCGGAAAACCGAATCCGCCGCCGCCGCTCCCGCTGGCCCCGGCCCGTCCACATTTCGCCCCCATCTTCGAAATCCTCGAACAGAACTTCGTCGCCGCTGTCCACGCCGACAACCGTGCTGCGCAATTTCTTCATTGTGGTGTTCCTGTCGTAAGATGAGCGCACGAAATATCTATATTTTATGGCAAAACGACGGCACTTGGAAACGCAAAAGGCCCCGCAATCGCTGCGGGGCCTCTTAAATCATTATACCCTCGATCAGGTTTTTGCGGACAGACCCATACGCTCACCCATTGCGACCATGTCCGATAGCAGCTTGGCTGCATCGTCCACCGGGCCGGGTTGATTGTCGAACTCTTCCTTCACCTTGGCATAGGTCGTCCGTGCCTCTTCCATGATCTCGTCCATGGTCTCCTGCGTCATGTCCGCCCTCGCCAAAGCCCGCTCGGCCAAAACCGAAACACCCGTCGCCGTAATCTCGGCAAACCCGCCAGTGACCACATATTGCGACTGCCCGTCAGGGCCGTCTACCGTCAGGATGCCAGGGCGCAATGTGGTGATGGTCGGCGCATGATCGGGCATCGCCGTCATTTCACCGTCCGCACCGGGAATTTGCACCGAAACCACCCGGGCCGAGGCAAGGCGGCGCTCAGGCGACACCAGATCGAATTGCATCGTGTCTGCCATTACAGGGCCTCCTTAAGCAGCAGCGTCCGCTGCCATTTTCTCGGCTTTCGCCTTCACTTCTTCGATGCCGCCAACCATGTAGAACGCACCTTCTGGAAGGTGGTCATATTCGCCGGCAACAACCGCTTTGAACGAGGCGACAGTTTCTGCCAATGGCACCTGCTTGCCGTCCGCGCCGGTAAACACCTTCGCCACGTCAAACGGCTGCGACAGAAAGCGCTCGATCTTGCGCGCACGGGCCACGGCCAACTTGTCGTCCTCTGACAGTTCGTCCATGCCGAGAATGGCAATGATGTCCTGCAAGGATTTGTAGCGCTGAAGTACCTGCTGTACGTCGGTCGCGACTTTGTAATGCTCCTCACCAATCACGAGCGGGTCGAGCAGACGCGAGGTAGAGCCGAGCGGATCAACCGCTGGATAGATCCCTTTTTCAGAGATTGAGCGGTCCAGAACCGTGGTCGCGTCCAAGTGCGCAAAGGACGTCGCAGGTGCGGGGTCGGTCAGGTCGTCCGCAGGAACATAAACGGCTTGCACCGATGTAATCGACCCGGCTTTGG
>JAGXHD010000112.1 GCA_024636395.1 Sulfitobacter sp. | reverse complement strand
GTGGTGCAGGAGGGTCGAGGTCGGCCCTTCGTTCTGGCTATGCGGATCGAGCGTCAAAGCGTCTGCGACGCGCGCCCAGCGTACTGTTTCCGCGCTGGCCGTACTGGCGGATATTGCCAACGCAATCGCCGAAGTGGCTAGGGCCGTTGCTACTCCAGCAGGTTTGATATGTGCGAGTAGGTTCATTCTTTGTCTCCCGGTTGTTTATGTGTGGCTTATTTCTAGCCTTATCCTAAAAAATGGAAGAGCTGATTTCCAGCCCCATCCTAACGTTAGCTGTTTTTGCAGCACGATACTGTGCGTCGACAAAGGATTGAAGATCAAGGCAATCCTCCCCTGTTTCAATGGCATGTGGATATCGAAGCTTTTCGGCAATTTACCTTGGGGAATCAAAGAAGGGGCCGATACGCAGCGCAGCCTTGATAATGGCGACACCACGCAAACACGAAGGGCGCGCAGCGCTGGCCGGGCTGTGCCTCGAGCGCGGCATGGGTTTTCGAATGACGCGCTATTCGGATCAAAATGCGCAGATCAAGCCGTTGGATGTGCCTTCGAAAATATAACCAAACAGTATAGCCAATGCGTCTTGCGCAAAGGGCTATGACGAGGCCTCCATCCCAACACGGTAAAGTCCCGCTGCGGGCTGATCTACGGAACTTGCGCAGCAAATAGCATCGAACTTCAATCCATCAGCTACGAGTACCTATTTTATAGAGGTCAGACCCGGAGATAATCTCTTGCATTCTGAAAGCCCGCCAGAGAGTAATCGCGCCGGTGGATAAAATTTATAAGAATGTTCGAAAAATGGGAGCGCCGGTGTTGGGAAACTTGGTCATCCTTCAAAGAACCGCCGCACATTGGATGACGCGCGCAAGCGACTACTACCTTGCGTACAGATCGAGAGCCTAAACGGTGCAAGGATATAAGAATGACCAAACCTAAACTGCTGATCACGCGCAAGCTGCGGCCCGTCGTCGAGAAGAGGGCTGCGCGCGATTACGATGTCGTCCTCAATCACGACGATACGGTCTTTTCCAGCGAGGAGCTGATATCTGCGTGCCGTAAAGTTGATGCGGTGCTGCCCTGCCATTCGGAGCATTTCAGCGCCGAAGTAATCGAGGCGATCGGGCCAGGTCTGAAGATCATCGCGAATCACTCGGTGGGTACAGATCACGTCGATCTTGCCGCCGCGAAGGCCGCTGGGGTCGTGGTAACGAACACACCGGATGTCCTGTCCGATGCCACGGCGGAGATAGCCATGTTGTGTATGCTGGGCGCTGCGCGGCGCGGCGCAGAAGGCGATGCGATGGTCAGATCCGGGCAGTGGACCTTTTGGTCTCCCGCTTTCATGGTGGGGCGGCAGGTCACAGCCAAGCGTTTCGGCATTCTCGGCATGGGGCGGGTTGGGCAAGTCGCCGCTGACCGCGCGCGCGGATTCGGCATGGAAATCCACTACCACAACCGCAGCCGCCTTCCAGCGCATCTCGAGAAGGGCGCAATCTTCCACAACACTCTGGAAAGTCTGCTCGGGTGCTCGGATGTGCTCAGCCTGCACTGCCCCGTGACAGTCGACAACGCAGGTATCATCAGCGCGCGAACGCTGGCTTTGCTACCGGATCGCGCGATTGTCGTGAATACGGCCCGCGGCGCGCTTATCGACGAGGAGGCGCTGGTTGCCGCCCTCACGTCGGGCAAGCTCTTTGCAGCGGGACTTGATGTGTTCAGGGTCGAGCCGGTGGGCAATCCAGCGCTCGCGGCTTTGCCCAACGTCTTTTTGCTGCCGCACATCGGATCCGCGACAGAAGAGACCCGTGACGCGATGGGTATGCGTGCGCTGGATAATCTGGACGTCTTCTTTGCGGGTGAAGATCCCGGCGACCGGGTAGCCTGAACCGGGCCACCGAATTTCAACACGATTCTTTGGTAAGATATTTTTACCGGTACTTGCAATTCGGCCGTTCCCGTTTAAAATCAGTTCACTCAGGATCGGAAGATTGCTGACAAAAAAACGGTAACGAAAACTCTACGTCGCGATTTGCGACACCACCGTCTGGGAGGACACCAATGACTGATACCCCTACAGCAGCGCAGCTTTCGCGCCGTTCGTTCCTGCGCACAGGCGCGATCGGCGGCACAGCAGTCGCCGCGACCGCGCTTTCCGCTCCGGCCGTTCTGGCGCAGGCGCCCATCGTAATGAAGATGCAGACCTCGTGGCCCGCGTCCGACATCTGGATGGATATGGCCCGCGAATACACTGCCCGCGTCGAAGCGATGGCCGGTGGCAGGCTCACGATCGACCTTCTTCCAGCGGGTGCCGTGGTTGGCGCGTTCCAGGTCATGGACGCCGTGCATGATGGTGTGATTGACGCGGCACATACCGTGCCCGTTTACTGGTACGGTAAATCAAAGGCCGCTTCCTTCTTCGGAACCGGCCCCGTTTTCGGCGGCTCTGCCTCGACGATGCTGGCATGGTTCTATCAGGGCGGCGGTGCGGAGCTCTACCGTGAACTGACGCAGGATATTCTTGGCCTTGACGTCATCGGATTGATGGGCATGCCGATGCCTGCGCAGCCGTTCGGTTGGTTCAAGTCCGAAGTCAACACAGTAGCCGATTTGCAGGGTTTCAAGTACCGGACCGTTGGCCTTGCGGCTGACCTGTTGCAGAGCATGGGCATGTCCGTGGCGCAGCTTCCCGGTGGCGAGATCGTCCCCGCGATGGAGCGCGGCGTGATCGATGCGTTCGAATTCAACAACCCCTCCTCCGACCGTCGTTTTGGCGCGCAGGATGTGGCAAAGAACTATTACCTTTCGTCCTACCACCAGGCCTCCGAATCCTTCGAATTCCTGTTCAACCGCGACTTCATGGAAGACCTGCCGGAAGATCTTCAGGCCATCCTGAGACATGGCGTCGAAGCTTCTGCAACGTCCAACCTTGCTCTGGCGATGAAAGAGTATTCCAAGGACCTAGCCGAGCTTCAGACAGATGCAGGCGTCACGGTTCACCGGACGTCCAAGGAGATCCTTGCCGGACAGCTCGAAGCCTGGGACCAGTTGATCGTCGATCTGGAAGCGGATCCTTTCAACAAGAAAGTCATGGACAGCCAGCGCGCATGGAGCGAGCAGGTCGCCTATTACGAGCTGATGAACGCACCCGATCTCGGTCTGGCGTTCGAGCACTACTTCCCAGGAAAGCTCAAGCTTTAATCGGCCGGAAGGCGCGGATGATCCGCGCCTTCTTCGCCTCTAGCGTCCCGCACGGAGTTTTCTGAATGCAGCACTATATCCGGTTCGCCGACAGTATTTCGGCAATGTTCGGAAAGGCTTTTGGATGGCTGATCATCCTGATGACTTTCGGGATGAGCTATGAAGTCATGGTCCGCTATTTATTCAACAGTCCCACACCCTGGGCGCTGGATGTAAGTTTCATCATGTACGGCACAATGTTCATGATGGGCGGTGCTTACACGCTCTCGCGCGGCGGCCATGTCCGTGGCGACTTTCTCTACCGTCTGTGGTCTGACCGGACGCAGGCAAAGGTAGATCTCACACTCTACATCCTGTTCTTTTTTCCCGGCATTCTCGCACTGATCTTTGCAGGCTGGAAATATGCCAGCCGCTCCTGGGGCTATGCCGAAGTCTCGGTAAACAGCCCCGCCGGCATTCCGATCTATCAGTTTAAAACCGTGATCGTCGCTGCCGGTATTTTGCTGCTGATCCAAGGCATTGCCCAAGTCTTTCGCTGTATCATCTGCATCCGAGAGGGCCAATGGCCGCCCATGGCATCAGATGTCGAGGAAACCGAGACCTTGCTGATGAAGCAGGCTGCCGAAGGGCAGTCCAAGGACCTGATCTGACCCTCAGGTTCATTTTTAACGCCCTTCCACATGTGGAGTTCACAACGTGACAGACCCCCAGATTGCCTTGACCATGCTCGGCATCTTCATTTTTTGTGTGTTTTTGGGGTTCCCCATCGCATTCACCCTGATGGCTATCGGCATCGCGTTCGGCTACTACGCCTACTTCGACGCGTCCCGCATGTGGCGCGGCTACAACCGGCTAGATGAAACCGCGAGTTGGTGGGACACGACCAGTCTGTGGCTAGAGGGTTTTTATAACAACAGGATATTCGACCTGTTCGTGAACCAGACCTACACGGTCATTTCAAACGAAGTACTGACCGCAATCCCGCTGTTCCTATTCATGGGCTACATCGTGGAGCGGGCCAATATCGTAGACAAGCTCTTCAGCACATTGGCCGTTGCTACGCGCAGTGTTCCGGGCTCGCTCGGTGTGGCTGCGTTGATCACTTGCGCGCTTTTCGCCACGGCGACAGGTATCGTAGGCGCGGTCGTCACTCTGATGGGTCTGCTCGCCCTGCCGCAGATGCTCAAGATGAGATACGACCACAGCTTCGCCACAGGCATCATTTGTGCGGGCGGCACATTGGGCATCCTGATCCCGCCGTCAATCATGCTTATCGTTTATGCGGCCTCTTCGGGCGTCTCGATCGTCCGGCTTTATGCGGCAGCACTTCTGCCGGGACTAGTGCTCGTCGGGCTGTATCTGACCTATATCGTGGGACGTTCGATTCTCAACCCCTCGCTCGCACCGAAGCCCACCAAGGAAGAACTACCCGAAGTCCCGTTGGGACAGATGCTCTGGATGCTGGCGACCAGCTTCCTGCCGCTTGCTGTACTGATCCTTTCGGTTTTGGGATCTATTCTGTTGGGACTTGCGACACCTACGGAAGCGGCCTCCATCGGTGCATTAGGCGGCCTCCTGCTGGCTGTCGCCTACCGCGCCATGACCTTTGACCGCCTGCGCGAGAGCGTCTATCTGACCGTGCGCACAACAGCGATGGTCTGCTGGCTCTTCGTGGGGTCCTATACGTTTTCTGCCGTGTTCAGCTACCTTGGTGGGGAACATGTGATCGCGGAGTTCGTCAAAAGCCTTGATCTGACGCCGATCCAGTTCCTGATCATCGCACAGCTGATCATCTTCTTTCTGGGCTGGCCGCTCGAATGGTCCGAGATCATCATCATCTTCGTACCAATCTTCCTACCGCTTTTGCCGCTGTTCGGGATCGATCCACTGTTTTTCGGAGTACTCGTCGCGCTCAACCTGCAAACCAGTTTCTTAACGCCGCCCATGGCCATGAGTGCGTATTATCTAAAAGGGATCGCCCCGCCAAATATCAAACTGACCGAAATCTTCGCGGGCGTTCTGCCCTACTGCGGAATGGTGTTGATCGCGATGATCCTCATGTACAATTTCCCGCAGATCGTCTTTGCCTTGCCGGATGCATTCTATGGCCCATCACGATAAGGCGCAGTCAATACTGGCGCTCGGGGCGGTCGAAATGCGCGACCGCCTCGCGTCTGGCGCGCTTAGGGCCGTCGATGTTGTCGAGGCTTGTCTGGCTCGCATTGCGGAGCTCGAGCCGCAGGTTGGCGCCTGGGCGTGGTTGGACGGCGACCATGCACTGCAACAGGCGCAGCGGCTTGACCAGATGCGCCAGTCCGGCAGAGCGATCGGGCCGCTACATGGTTTGCCCGTCGGTCTTAAAGACATAATCGACACTAAAGGCATACCGACAGAAAATGGCACGCCCATAGATGTCGGAAGAGTACCGAGTGCCGACGCATGGGTCGTCGCGAAGCTACGGGCGGCAGGTGCGATCATCCTCGGCAAAACCGTCTCGACCGAATGTGCCTTCATGCACCCCGGCAAAACCCGTAACCCGCACAACCCGGCCCATACGCCGGGCGGATCATCGCAGGGGTCAGCCGCTGCGGTCGCCGCCGGAATGGTGCCACTGTCCGTGGGCACGCAGACAGGCGGGTCCATGATCAGGCCGGCGTCTTTTTGTGGTATCGTGGCACTCAAACCAACATTCGGACTGATCCCGCGCACCGGTATCCTTCCGCAGTCCCCCTTTCTCGATACCGTCGGTGTGTTTGCCCGCAGTGTCGAGGATTGTGCTCTTCTGGCTGAGGTGCTGGCGGGCCATGATCCCGCTGATTCAGCGACCGCGCCTCTCCCGATGCCGCGTATGCTGGGTGTTGCGCAGTCGAAAGCGCCGGTAAAGCCTGTTTTCGCTTTTGCAAAATTGCCGGGATGGGAACAGGCCGATCCCCAAATGATCGCAGCGACCGAAGATCTGGCCGCCCTGCTGGGTGAGCAGTGTTTCGAAGTCTCCCTGCCAGATCTGGACGAGGTCGCTGCGATCCGCGAGCGGATCAATTTTGCCGAAATGGCCAAATGTTACTACGGACTGGAGCGGCGCGGGCGTGACCTGATGTCCGACAAGCTGAAAGCTGCGATCGACCAGGGTAAGTCGGTCCTTGCGCGTGACTATATCGCGGCACTCGACTGGCGCGAGTTGATCAATGCCGGAATGGACGCGGTGTTTGCGCGCTGCGATGTTATCTTGTGCCCCGCTGCCCTGGGTCCCGCTCCGGAGGGACTAGACGATACGGGAAGTGCCGTGTTCAATGGACTTTGGACGCTCAGCGGCATGCCCGCCGTGACACTGCCTGTGTTTACCGCAGAAAACGGTATGCCGATGGGGATCCAACTGGTCGGGCGGCGCGGTGACGATGCGCGCCTCCTGCGCACAGCACGCTGGCTAGCGACACATCTTGAAACACTTGATGACGGAAATTGAAAAATGAATAGAATAATGGCCATCTTCGCCTTCCTCGTGCTGGTAGGGTTCCTCGCTATTCTCATGATCCACGTTCCGCGTCTGGATCTAGGAGCCGTCATAGTTGTCACGATACTTCTGGCCGCTTGGGACCTTTTCACAACGCATGGGAATCGAAAACGCTAAAAGTTGCCAGATGTAATTGCGACGGGTTTTAGGCGTGATTCCAGTTACCCCAGAGCCACCTCGGGGCATGCGCCTTAGCTTTGACGCGATAGGAGCGCAAAGATTGCGACCCTCTGAGACCTTACGAAGGTATGTCTTTACACAAAAATTGGAATCGAAACGGTCGGAGCCGCTTGTGTGACGAGTGGTTGATGATGCCAGTTTAACCGTCACGATCCCGAGACCACTGGCCAATAGCCAAGCGGAGCCTGCCACGGCAGGCCCAGCTCAACTCACATCTGCACAAGCGGAAGAGGTCTCATACAGAAGGCGAAGATGCAGCAAGAGACAACCTGATCGGACCCTGTGTCGATGGTATCTATCAACGTTTCGCCTGCTACGTCTGCACGTGCTTCCGGCATCGGGTCGCAAACGATGCCTTGGACGGTCACCGAGTAGCCAATCGGCACTTCACTAGCGCCAAGAGTGATCGAATCCAAAGCTCAGACCGTCAAGGCGTTCAAACGGAGGGACCAGATCATGACGGAAAATGCTCCAAAAGGGCGTGTGCCGTTGGGCTTGAAAATCGAGAGTTTCGTGATGACTTCCAAGGGCAGGGCAGAGCATAGACATTGTCCTGTACCTCCCTGCTACCCCGGAAAGGGAAATTCAGAAAAACACGATGACGCTCCCCGTTCCCCCTAACTCCCCTGACACAGCAAACGCCCCGGAGCGTGCGTATTTTCACGCTGTTCGTCTGCGGATTGACGTGTTCGCTACGCAACGTTTCAGCTTACGTGGCACGATTGCGTTGCATAGGCATGCGCTCGGCGCTGATATTTTGCGGGCACCTCTGAACGTGGTGCTATCACCCGGCCTAGTGCTGATCCGTTTACTGGGAGCACTATTTGGCCTTTTGCGGATAGGTCGGGTGGCACGTTGGCTCCGCGGGCGCCGCATTTTGCTGCGCACACAGGTCGCCGCTCAGGTCGAAATGGCCGTGGTGACCGAGCTTTTGGGGATCCACCTGCAAAAAGGCGCCACTGCCGACAGTGCAGCACTATCGCGGGCGATCCTTGCTGCCCCTCAGTTTCGAAATGGGTTTCGGGCCAGGGCGGATGTGGTGGCGGCCACCGCATCGGCGACTGGCATAACAAATGCGATTGCGGAGTATTCCGGTGCGCGATCGGCAGTGGCCGATATCACCAACGCACTGCTAGCCTTGATCATCGGCGGGCTGGTCTTTCAGACGGTGACGCCCGGCATTATTTCCATGGCGCCGACGATGGCCAATGCGTTGGCACTGGAGGCGGCAATCCAGCGTTTCCCTTTGGGCCAGACCGCCGGCGCGATGTGGTATGGTGTGTTCTCAACCGAAGCTTCCCCCTGGTTGCTCGGCGTCAATGTTGCCGCGCTGCTGCTTGCAGGATCCGTAATCGGGGCCTTTGCCGGCATCATCGCAGATCCAATTCAGCTAAGGCTGGGGATCCATCGCCGCCGATTGCTGCGGTTTGTGGATGCGGTCGAGGATGAACTGACCGGCGCCGGCGGCAAAGGCTTTGCCACACGGGAGCATCTTTACGCGCGGCTTGCGGATATCTGGGACGCTGCCGTCAGCATTTTTCGTTTTTTCCGCGGCTGATTTGGCGCGGTTCTTTGAGTACTTCAGGTTTTGTTCTCCAAAGATTTTTACGGCACGCCAAGTATCTAAAATCGCGAGTTGCTATCTCCTCACTACCGTCAACGGACTGTTTGCCAGACGTCCAGTCGGGTCCGGCAGCGATCCGCTGTCTGTCTCGCTTCCCATGATAAAGTCCGCGCCCAAACAGATTGCTTTGAACACCCCCGAAGAGATTGTGGTGGGTTCATGCAGATTCATTTGCTGGGGAAATCATCGACCAAGAACAGCAACAGTCCGCGCTCGGCACGTGGGCATGCCGAAGCCGAGAGGATAAGCGGATGGATCCCGTCCGGTGTCAGGCTGGACACCCCCGCAGCCCCCGCCGAGTTGCTGGCTACCGGGCTGCGGCAGTCCTCTAGAAGATGCTCACCATCGCGAAAGCGCCAGCGGTAAAAACAACTGCAACCACTACAAATGATGCGAAACTGACAAGAAAGCCGGCAAGCAACCATAGTCCGTCCCGCTCGCTCAGGCTCAATGCGAGCATGATCACGGAAAGTGCAGGCAGGGTGTTGCCGAAGGGGATCGGCAGAAACATGAAGATCGACATCACAAGACTGGCGCTCCCTATGATCAGATCAGCCGCCTTGGGGGATAAAATCCAGAATCTCGGGCGTGCCAGACGCTCCACCCGTACGACCCAAGGGATCGCCCGTGTCACGATACGCGCGAATGCCGCATGATCGACGGATCTTGCGCCCAGAAAGTCAGGCAGCCAAACAGATGGCCGCCCAAGCAACAACTGCGCCGCGATGAATATCAGCGGCGGGCCGGTGATGACCGAACCACCCGGAATAAAGAAAAACAGATTTGGCAGCGCAAAAATGATCAACAACGGCATAAAGCTACGATCACCCAGAACTCGGATGATATCGTTGAGCGAAATCCGCGCATTCTGGCTGGTCAGCAGGGTGAGCAACACGTCCGACAGCCTTGCGTCTGCGCGCGTTGCCGCAGCCGTGTTTTTGGTCACAGACATGCTCATACGCAATTCGGTTTGTCCATGATCACACGGGACGTCTGCTTGCTGCGCAGCCGCGCGCCAGCAGAGCTCTCCCAATTAAGGTCGGCACCGTTAATGCTCACGCTCTGGAGCGTCGTTTCGCCAAAGACCGCGACGTTGAGGATGGCGCGCAGTAAAACGGTGTCGGTGATTTGAGCACAGACGCGTGCTAGCGCAATCAGACCGAGGTCAGAGAAATGACGTTCGCCCAGTACAAGGTCTGCGTGGTCACCCATGGTTTTGCCATCATCCGACCTGTGGGCAGATTTCGCAATGCAAGCAGACGGTACGGCAAGCACGCCAACGCCCGTGAGTATGAGCGCTATGGTCTGATGGCACAGCACCCTCTTAAATCCCCGCCACGAGCCATGCCGTGTAGGCAGCATAGGCACCTAGGAAAACAACGCCCGTAACCCGCCCGATCTGCCGCCATGCCACCACCACGACACTCAGCGCGAGCGTGGCCGCCACCATTACCCAAACGTCGAACTGGGCGATCTGCTGCGGAATCGGGATCGGATGCACAAGGGCTGTAACGCCCATAATGCCAAGGATATTGTAGATGTTGGATCCCACGACATTTCCAAAAGCGAGGCCGGATTCACGCCGCAGCGCCGCCATAACGGACGTGACCAATTCTGGCAGAGACGTTCCGATGGCCACTACTGTAAGACCTACGACAGTCTCACTCATGCCCCAGAGGAGCGCCAGCGTAACAGCCGCGTCTACCGTCAGGCGCGCACCCAGAACGGTCACAGCGATCCCGCCCAACGCAAGTGCAATGGCTGTCCAAATGGAGCTGGTCAGCGGCCCGTCGACGTCCACGTCAACTAGCTCGGGTGAAACCACATCTGTCCGGTAGGCAACCCAGATATAGGCTGCGAGAACGAGCACAAGCAGGCCCCCCATCCAGCGCTCGAGTGTTCCAAAGAGGATCAGGGCAACAGCCATCCCCGTTGCAACCAAAAGTGCCATGCCATCGCGGCGGAAAGCCACGGGATCAATTGACATGGGTGCAATCACTGCGGCGACCCCGAGGATCAGCAAGATGTTAGCAAGGTTTGAGCCCACGACATTGCCCACTGCGATGCCCGGAAAGCCGGACCATGCTGCCTGCAAGCTGGTCACCAGCTCTGGCGTCGATGTGCCGAAGCCCACAAGGGTCAAACCGATCAGAAGCGGTGAAACACCGAATTTCGATGCGACCGCCACAGCGCCGCGCACCAATGCCTCGCCGCCTGCAACAAGCAGGGCGAAGCCGAGAATAAGCTGGAGATAGTCCAAGATGAAGGTCGCCTGTTATGCGGGACCACCAAGTGCATATGAGATGCATTTCCCGTGCCTGCATCTGGAATAAGGAGATGCGGCAGCGGCTTTTCAATAGTGTCGGAAAATGAATTTTGAGCATGTCTCCGGTAGGTAAGGCAGTGCTTGCAGATCCGTGAGGCGTGGCAACTCCGCCGTTCGGATGGGCCACGGCACTGCGATGCGCTTTTTCATAAGACACTGGCACGATCTGTCAGCATGACAACGACAGGGGCCAACAAGACCGTCACAATTCAAGTCCCGTTTCTCGCCAGAGGTGGCAAGCAGGAGCGCAGTTTATGACCGCGAAACATCCATGTACGGTGAAGCCTGCGCTCGACCACATAGCTAACGTTAGTTGCCTGACCCGAAACGCGGTGGCGTCTCGTGTAACCCGTGAACCGAGGGTCGTCTGCGTGAAGCGAGAAGTAAGCGGATTCCGGTCACGGAATATTCAGATCTACATACTCGGAGCATCCTCCGTGACATGCCCAGCCATCAATGATGAGTGCCACGACGGGTTTTCCTGTGTAGGTGGCAGCGTCACTCGCTCCTTCACTGCGCCCGAGCGGCGCAATCGGCGCTGGGGCGGCGGTGCGAGTTGGGCCGACCACATTCCCGACCTCGCTTTACAGCCAATCAAGAACATCGTGATGCAGCCCCAAGCGTCGGGCTTCGCGGAGGACACCCCTGCAAAATTCGTTGACGTCGACACTGTTATCGTTCGTCGTCTGTATTGCGTCGATTTCAATAGCATCATCGCCGCACGCGAAAAGTGAGCTGTCAGGATTTTCGGGGGGTTGTTGCGTCGATCCGGCCATCGCGAAGTATAGCGATCCACGCGCCCGTTCAAAATCATACCCAAGCTCGCGCTCTCTGCGTCGGATGTGCTGGATGCCCCGCTCGCGCACCAAGCCTTCGTAACCCCCCAGATCAACGCGATTTCCCAGAACCTGCAAACCGACGGTTTCGAAACCCTCGCGGCGGGCCTGCACCAAGCTCCGCTAAGCAGCACTCCCTATCTGCTCAACGACGTCAGCAGACATCTCGGGCCTCAACCCGTAAGCTTGGGCGCAAGATCGCGGCCTTCCATCAGACCTGATACACGATCCGTTCATCCACTCTAGGAGCCCCTACTCCGGCAAACCGGACAGCAACGCGTCGAGAAAATACGACAAAGCCCTTTTGCGAAGGACTGCGTTTACTCAGCTTTCGAACATGTCCGGTGCGCCAGCGATGTCCGCACCCCTGCACCG